>JAUHYI010000132.1 GCA_030426385.1 Phycisphaerae bacterium | reverse complement strand
ACAGATGTTCAATCCGTTGCCATTGAGCGTCGGTTAGCTCATGTCGATGTCGCATTACGGTCCTCCTTGACCAAAAATCAATATGTCGGCGCAAATCATCAACTGGCTTGAATGTCCGTAGCAGCTAGACCGTGCGAGTTTTTAACGGGATGGGCACGAGGTGGTAATTAAGAAAAAGGGGAAACGTGTGGTGAATGCGCGGGCATGCGCGGAAAATACGCGGGAAATGCGGAGGAAATGCGGAGGAAATGCGGGGGTAATGTGGGGGGGGGTGGGGGGGTTAGGCGCCGCTGAGTTCGCGGATGTTTTTGTCGAAGTCTTTGACCATTTTGTTGATCTGGAGATAGACGAAGAGGCTGTAGCCGAGGCCGGCGAGGGTGGCGGCGATGATGAGGATGATGTGGCCGGTCATGCCTGAGGTGGCGAATTGGCTGACACGGGTCCAGGGTTCGAGGAGCATGATCATGCCGGTGGTGGGCGAGAAGGCATTGATGATCGGGCCGATGAGGGGAATGTTATTAACCACGCCGCCTCCGCATAAGCCAGCGACGACGACCAGGCCCGCGACGGCAGGCAATACGCAAAGCACCGCGCCGAGAACGGTTTTGCGTTTGAGTGAAAAGTTCATGCCCCATGCGACGCATAAGGCGACGAACGGGATGAGCACCATGGGCAGAAGGATGGCCGCTTCGGGGAGGATGATGGGTGCGTGGATTTGTCCGAAGGTGCCGTAGTAGGTCGTGTAAACTTCGGGCCATTGCAGGAGCATGCCGATGACGACATAGGCACAGACCATGGCGATGGTGACGATGGGGACGGCAAGGAACAGAGCGAGGAACCCGATGAGTCCGCGGAGTTTTCCCCAGATGTAAAAGCGTGGGGTGATCGGTGTGGTCAACATGAGATCGAGTGTGCCATCTTCGCGTTCACCGCTGACGCAGCCGGCGCTGGTGTAGATGGCGATCATGGCCGCGACGCCGAGTTCGAGTAGGAGTAGCGTGACCAGGGCGAAGCGGAAAATTTCGACCTGATCGAGGAGCGAGCCATCACTGATGCTGCCCATGTTGGTGGGTAACAGTCCTGCGTGGTAGAAGGCGATGAGGACAAAGGCGATGCCGATACCGATGAGGAAGTACGCGACGCGAGCCATGATGGCGGCGGTGGCATTGCCGCGCGTGTGTGATTCGCGCCAAGCGATGGGGTTGCGCGAGACGGATCGCGGGGGTCGTCGACGTTCACCACCGAGATCGAGGCGAAGCTTGCGACGCAGGCTGGCGGGTAGCCACCTGGCCCAGCCCGATCCGCCGCCGGCTGCAGCGCCGATGGCACGCAATCGGATAGCGCTGAAGGCCAGCAATATAAAAGAGATGAATAGACTCAGTGCGGTGAACGTGGTGAGGGGTTTGCCGAGATAGGTTTGAAGCCACCATGGTTTGTTGACCAGTTCCTCGGGCGTGGGCGGTTGATAGCCCGGGTCGTTGAGCGATGCTTGCAAAACGAGAAACGGATGCAACGGGGTGAGCCATGTGGTTTGCCCGGTGGGCGATCGGCCTGCGGATAAGCCGGGAGCTTTGGAAGTGGTGGCGGAGCTATTGCTGTTCGTGTTGGCCAATGCGTCGGCATTGAGTTCATTGGCTAGCAAGGGATCAGCGGCGTCGGCGACACTGAGCGTTGCGGCGGTTGGGCGAATCTGGCGGATCATGCGGTCGGCGGCGTAGCTGGTGATCAGGTAGCCGGTGACGGCAATGATGAAAACGAAAACAGCCTTGCGTCCGCCCTTGCGAAGCACAGCCAGGGTGACCGCGACACTGCCGACGACGACAGCCACGAGCGCGGCAATGGAAAAAGCGGCGAAGATCGCACCGATGGGAACACCGCCGAAAAGTAACAAAATGGAAAACAGTGGTAGGCCGCTGGCGAGCAAGCTGAGGATGAAAAACAAACGTCCCAGGAGCGAGCCGAGAACGATCTGCATGTTGGACAGTGGCGTGGTGAGGAGGATGTTGAAGGTTTGGCCAGACTGTTCGCTGGCGATCGCCGAGGCCATGAAAAGCGGTGCGATGAGACAGACCGCGATGACCTGGCTGTAGGCGATGAAACTGAAAATAGCCGCGCCGCTGCGAGCCAGTTCACTCATGGAGACGTTGGAGCCGAGTCCGCTGCCCGAGAGCAGGCCGATGATCATGATGAGAATGAGTATGCCCAGGTAGGCCATGCGTGCCCAGAGATGTCGGGGTCGGCGTGATCCGCCTTGAACGACGCGGATGACCATGGGGTTGCCGGGACCGAGTTGCCATAGCCAGCGGTAGAGGGCATGCATGTCATGATGATAGCGGAGCGCGAGGTTTCCCGTTAGTCGCCGCGTTCATGCGGTACGAATGTTAGTGAAAACACACGCCATCGCGCTGCCTGCAGGTAGCGGTAAATACCAACCCCGCAACATACACGCGCGTGAATTTGATTTTGATAGTTAGCTAGTTAGCCGCCGCCTTTATGGCGGCGCGATGGCTTGGGTTTGAGGCACATTTCGCGCCGCCATAAAGGCGGCTAACGCGCGAGTTTTTAATGGGATGGGTATAACGCGCGAGTTCTAAACCGAATGGAACTAACGAAGTGGCGACGAGGGCGATGATAAATATTATGCCCGGCAAGAGCGTCGGCTGATCGTGATGACCAGTGCAAGGGTGGCCAGTGAACCGAGGAGGATTGTTGCCGGTTCGGGGGTCGCGGTGGTACTGGCTGTGGCGAAAGAGGAAGCCGTATTGCCGGAAACCACAGTTGATACGTGGGTTAGTTCACCAAGTTCGCCTAGATCGATCATCGAGAAGGAATCATTGATGATGAGGCTGTGATCAGCGATGTGTTGCAGGTTGACTTGGCCGGTGCCCATCGAGAAATCGGTGTCCAAAACCTGAGCGGCGTAAGCGGTTTGGCCATCGAACAAGGTCAGTCCGCCGGCCAGATCCAGACTTCGGGTGCCAACGAAGTTCTGAAATCCAACTGCTAGAGCTGTGTCGGTGTCAATAATTAAGGATTCGCTGCCAGAAACCATCATGATCAAGCCGCCGCCGAATTTTGTGCGGCGACGTTGGGCCGCGGGGTTGGCGGTGCGATGGGTGCCACGCGATTGAGGGCGGGCTTCTGAACGAGATGGCGAACGTCGGCGTGACATGTCCACGATGCGTGGCAGAGGTTCAGCTTCAGGAATAGCGACGACAGCGTTCGGGTTGCGTTCGGCAAGCGACTCGAAAAGCGAGACTTCGAGCGAACCGCGCGAAGCCAACGCACTGTCGGGTATCGCATGAGCAGGGCCTGCCACGAGCGTACCGATCAACAGGCATGCACCGAAAGCCACCGCACCACGCAAGAGGGATAGCCGCACAATAAATTTTTGATCAAGACGCAATTTCATTCTCTCCTCCACACCCGCCACGCCCCATCCCACACCTCGGAATCCATCACGCTCAGCTATTCAACAATTGGAAAAACCAGAAAGATCAAATAGTGAACATCATTCAAGCGTACGCATGGACGATTTTACAGGCCTGCGTCCGATAACGCAAGAATTCTTTTGGCCATGATGGTCGGGCTAACCGATGGTTTTGCTAAGGTTTGGCGAATCGGATAGGTTTGGCGACTTGGGGGCTTAGAGACTTGGCGACTTAGAGGTTTAGAGACAGTGAGGGGACAAGTGTGGGGCAAGCGGAGGACAAGTGGGGGTGAGTGGGGGGTGGGGGTCGAAATGGGTCCGATGGTGAAACATACTGCCCTGAAATATGTGATTTTGGCGTATACCCTGTGCTGGTTCGGCGTGATTGCGCCGGGCCACCAGCGTGGGGTTGTGCAATTGCCGGGCGGCCAAAGCGGGTCATCGCCATGGTCTGGGGATGTGGCGACGATTTCGGCACTGGCGACGGGCTCGTGTTGTACCCGGCGTGGGGAAAATGCCAGCGAACAAGAGGGGCAAAACAGCGAGGGGCCTCGGCCGGACCCGGCGCGGAATTGCGCGATTTGTAAATTGAATGCGACGCTGGATACCCCGCCGACGGTGATCGATGTGTATCCGTGGGTGGGGTTGTTGTGGTGTTTTGAGCCGGGTGAAATGTTGGCCTTGGCTGGGGTTGATTCGTTCGATCATTTCTCGATTCGCGGGCCGCCGATTCAGGGCTGATTTTCCCTGCGTGTTTGAAATTACATCATTCACATATTGACAGCGATAGCGTGCCGCTTGCGGTGCGCGTTGTTGAGTCAGTTGTTTTATGTCGATCGATATCGAAACGAAAACCGAGACGGCGGTTGCATCGTGGTCGTGTGCGGGGGCGCGCGTGTGGGGTGGGGCGTGCGCGTGGGGGGGCGGGGGGGCAGGGTTAGGGTTGTCGTCAAAAGGACAGCCACCTGCACTGCACGCGACACGACGTGCGATGACGCTGATCGAATTGCTGGTTGTGATCGCGATCATTGCGGTCATGGTGGGTTTGCTATTGCCTGTATTGGGCAATGCCAAACGCACTGCCAAGCAATCGCGATGCATGGCAAACCTGCGAAGTCTGGAGCAGGCGCATTGGTCGTACCTGACCGATAGCGACGGTTACATGCTGGGCACGTCGCATGCGGTTTCATGGACGGATGTGTTGCGTGGCTATGACGAAACGTTGTTGCTGCGTTCGCCGTTGGATACGAGTAAGTACTTCGATGAGTCGGTGGCCGGGGTTTATCGCACGAGCAGTTACGCGATTAACTATTGGCTGTCGCCTGATAATCCGAGCGGTTATCGCCGAATCGATCGTGTGGTTTCCATGTCGCGCGTGGGACATTTTGTGGTAAAGATTTTTGAGAATACGTCTAATCCCAGCAAGTCGGTGGCGGATCATGTGCATCCGTCGTTGTGGTATACGGGGCCTGTTCCGCCGCCGCCGAGTAACGCTGCCAATGAGATGCAAACCAATATTTATGCCGGGGAATTAGGGTATTGGGATGCGGTGGGCGGTTATGGATTTTTAGACGGCCATGTAGAAGCCTCGCGTTTTAGCGAGATGTATCAGAGCAATAGTGATAATCGATTTGACCCAGCGGTAGCGCAATAACAAACAAGCAAGCTGCGCGTTGGGCAGGAAAGGTTTTGGTTTTATTAATGACACGTTTTACAATTTTTTCAGTGAGTTTTTTGGTGTTGGCCATGTGCGTGCCGAGTTGGGCGCATACCGGGAGACGGTTTGAAGTGCAGGTGGTCGACGGGCAATTGGTGGCCCAGGGCTACAACAATGGCGAGGACGATGGCGCGCCAGCAGTACGGCCATATGTCAACACGATTCATGGGCACTGGAGCAACAGCGTCACGCCGGACACGACCGCCTCGGCCGACTTGCCGGGCTATGACGTGTTGGATAACGCCGATGCATTGATCGGCTACGGATTAACCTGGCATCTGACCGGTGCGATGAAATGGAGCGATCCTGCCACGAGTGGGCCGGTGAATTTGGTGGCGACCGACACGGTGGCGGAAGAAATCTATGTCACGTTTGGTGGGACCACGCGGTCGACCGGGTTGACCAGTGGTTTGGGTTCGCTGACGTTGCTGGGAAATTTTAATGGAAGCAACGGCGACGATCTGGATATGACCTATGCCATCGGGATTGAGCCGGAGAGTGGGCCGTTGCCCAATGGCGAGCTGTTCGTGATTACCAGTTACCTGTCGACCAATGCCCCGGGTGTGGCCGATAGCGAAACGATCTACACGATCATGTCGCCAGACGGAAGCAATGCCATGGAAAAACTGCACCATCCCTCGCTGTACCTGGAATCACAACTGGGTTTGGTGATCCCTGAACCGGGGACGGGGCTGGCGTTGGGTGTGATGACGACAGCCGGTGCAATGTTTGGCCGTAAGCGACGGATCCGAGTTGCCGGCATGGCCTAAGCCGTGGGCAAGTCGCGATCAAGATCGGGGACCGGGAAAACGAGGCCCACGGATTATTTCCGTGGGCTTCTATTTTTCAATCACGCTATCATGCTGTCATGTTTATTCTGAAGGTCCACGAACTGGTCAAGAAATATGGCGGGCGCACAGTGGTCGACCACGTGTCGTTCGATGTGAGCGAGGGTGAGATTGTCGGGCTGCTGGGCCGAAATGGTGCGGGCAAGACGACGAGTTTCCGCATGACGGTGGGCATGGTGACGCCGGAGCACGGCGAAGTGGTGTTCAACGGCCAGGACGTGACGGATATGCCGATGTATCAGCGGGCCCAGCGGGGGATGGGGTATCTGTCGCAGGAGCCCAGTATTTTCCAAAGGCTGACCGTGTATGAAAATCTGATGGCGATTCTGGAAACCCGCCCGATGAGTAAAGCCGCTCAACGCGAGCGGGCTGAGTCATTGATGGAACAGTTCGGCCTTACCAAATTACGTGACCAACATGCCCGAACCCTGTCCGGCGGTGAACGGCGAAAGTTGGAAATATCACGGGCCCTGATTACCGAGCCAAGTTTGATCCTGCTCGACGAACCGTTCTCCGGCGTCGACCCGGTGGCTGTCGAAGACCTGCAACGCGAAGTGCTGCACCTGCGCAAGGAACACAACATCGCCATGCTCGTCACCGATCACAACGTGGCACGGACCCTGGAAATCGTCGACCGGGCCTACGTCATTTTTGAAGGTAAAGTGTTTTTTCATGGCACGCCTAAGGAAATCATCAACAACGAACAAGTGAAAAAACTCTACCTCGGCTCCACCTTCCGAGGCGATGAATTCGAATAACCCCCCCCCCCCCCCACGTTTTCACACGATATACCCATGGCTAGGTAAACCGGGTTGTGTCAGATTGTTTAACCGGATTGTGATCTAAACACGGACCGCCCGTAACCCACAACGAACCCCACGCGATACGAGAAACCCCAACGCTGATGTCCCACACGCACATACGAAATTTTTGCATTATCGCTCACATTGATCATGGCAAGTCCACATTGGCGGACCGGATGCTCCAGGGCACTGGTGCGATGGATGATCGCAATCGACGTGAACAGACGCTCGACGATATGGAGTTGGAACGCGAGCGCGGGATCACGATCAAAGCGTCCGCGGTGTCGGTGGAGCATGTGTACAACGGGCAGAACTATGAATTGAATTTCATCGATACGCCTGGCCATGTGGATTTTCATTACGAGGTGAGCCGAGCGCTGGCTGCGTGTGAAGGTGCGATCTTGGTCGTGGATGCCACGCAAGGCGTCGAAGCGCAAACGGTGGCGAACCTATATAAAGCCGTCGATGCGGATCTCGAGCTGATCCCAGTGATCAATAAAATTGACCTGCCCAGTGCCCAGCCGGAGGACCGCGCGTTACAGGTTGAGCAGATTCTGGGTTTGGATGCGGCGGATTGTATTTTTACGTCAGCGAAAACCGGGCAGGGCGTGGTGGAATTGCTGGACGCGATTTGCGAGCGGTTTTCTGAGCCCAAGGGTAATCCCGAGGCGAAAACACAAGCGTTGATTTTTGACGCAAAATACGATGATTATCGCGGGGTGGTGGTGTATTTTCGTTTGATCAATGGGCGATTGAAAAAGGGCGATCGCATTCGCATGATGCGCATCGGCCGCACGTATCACGTGACGGAATTGGGTAAATTTCGGCCCAAGATGACGGCCATGAGCGAGCCGATGGAAGCGGGCGACGTGGGTTATATGGTGGCCGCGATTAAAACACTCGACGACGTGAACATCGGTGATACGATCACACTGGATACGGACCCGGCGAGTGAGGCGCTGCCGGGCTATCAAGAACCGATGCCGATGGTGTATTGCGATTTTTATCCGTCAGGCGATACGGAGTTTGACGAACTGCGCGAAGCGGTGGCCCGACTGCATATCAACGATGCGAGCTACACCTACGAGCCGACGAGCAGTGAGGCATTGGGCTCAGGATTTCGTTGCGGATTTCTGGGGATGTTGCACATGGACATCATCCAGGAACGACTCGAGCGCGAGAGCAATGTGTCATTGGTGCAGACCGCGCCGACGGTGACATATGAAATTGAACTGCGTGGCCGAGTGGATGATTTGCCGGGTAGCGTGGCGGGTAGTGGCACGGGTAAGCATAAAACAATCCAGATTACGAACCCCGCGGATTTGCCCGACCCGAGTACGATCCTGCATATCAATGAGCCGATTGTCGAAGCGGAAATCATTACGCCGACTTCTAGCATTGGCGACATCATGAAACTGTGCGAACAACGGCGGGGCATTTACAAGAGCCAGAAATTTTTATCCGACGATCGACAGATACTGGAATACGATCTGCCGTTGGCGGAAATCATCTACGACTTTTTCGACAAGTTGAAAAGTATTACCAGTGGGTATGGCACGGTCGATTACCAACTGAAGGGGTTCAAAACCGACAACCTGGTCAGGATGGATATCCTGGTCAACGGTTCAAAAGTTGATGCGCTGTCGGTCATCGTGCACCGCGACAAGGCGGAATTCCGCGGACGGTTGCTGCTGAAAAAATTGAAAGAACAGATCGACCGTCACCTGTTTGAAATTCCATTGCAAGCGGCGATCGGCGGCAAGATCATTGCTCGCGAAACGATCAAGAGCGTGGGCAAAAACGTGACCGCCAAATGCTATGGTGGTGACGTATCGCGTAAACGCAAATTGCTCGAAAAGCAGAAAAAGGGCAAGGAGCGCATGAAGCGCATCGGCACCGTGGACATCCCGCAAAAGGCGTTCATGGCTGTGCTCGATACCAGTGAGTGAACGGGGTTTATGGACGGATTGTCATAGCCCGTGATGCATATCACGGGGAGGGTGGCGGGCGAACACAGCGGGGTTGAAAATGGGGGATTTATACCATATGCAGCGCGTTCAGCCGACGATTTTATCGGTATTTCTATATTTACCGTAGACACATGGCCCTACGGTCGGTAACGTAGGGAGGATTTCGCCGTCAGTTTTTTTGACGGCGGGTGTTTTGCCATATGGATTCGGCGGGATCACGGGCAGGCTTTTTATTTCAGTTTTCGGGAATCAAGATGATGAAAACGATCCGTGCAGGTTTTGCTCAGCGCATGCGAGATCGGTTTGAAAACAGGTATCGAGGGGGTTTCGATCGGTTTAAGCCACACGGGAAAACCGCGACGCGTCCCATGCTGTTCGAAGCGCTGGAACAGCGCACATTGCTGTCAGTGAGTTGGGCGACATTTGATAACGGGGTGCTGACGATCGATGGCACGGCAGGCGATGATGTGATTCGTTACGACGTTCGTGCCACGCCGTTTTTAAGCGAGATCACGCGCAACGGGGAAGTGTTCACAATTGAACACACCACGGTGACCAAAGCGGTGATCAATGCGGGCGAGGGTATGGATGAATTGCAATTCGTTGGCGACCGGACGCGCACGGAAGTGGCGACGATGAATCGTGACGGCACCGCATCGATGACCAGCAATGGGCAAACCGTGCTGGAAGTCACCGGTGCGGAGAACCAGCGGTTCTACGGTTATGGTGCGGATGTTGTGACCATGACAGATACCGCGGGCGACGATCGGTTTGTGTCGTTTGATGGCGGTTCGTCATTGACCGATGTGAGCACCGGGCAATTCAGTTATGCCGAGGGTTTTTCGTTTGTGACCGCGGAAGCGAGTCATGGCGGTGCGGATATCGCGGAGCTGTATGACTACCACGGCGTGACCGCAGCCAGGCTTGGTGATCAATACGCGCAGGTTGCCTTGGTCAACGTTGCGAATGGTTATCGTGAAGCGACCGGTTTTGATCGGAGTCATGTTTACAGTGTGTATCATCCGACCGACAGTACGTTGACGCTCAGGGCCAGCACTAAAACCGAACATATTCGCTCATTTGAAACGTTTACCGATATGCACGCGGCAGACGGGACCTATGCGTATGGCTCGGGTTTTAACGAGATTCGTGTTAGAGGCGAGGGATACGATCAGAATGATCTGGTTGAGTTTTATGATACTGCCGGCAGTGACACGGTGATCATGTTGAGATCAAACTCGACGGTAAAAATGCTGATGACATCCAGCAATGGGATGTCGCGTGATGCGGAGGGGTTCGGGCGGATGAATGCGTATGCCGTTGCAGGTGGGGTGGATCACTACGAGACGCGATATATGGCGGATGGCGTTCAAGGGGTAAGTTTTGCAGGTTGGATGCAAAACAGTACTGCGGATTTTGTGCATTATGCGTCGGGTTTTGAAATCTATGTGGCCTTTGCAGAAAACAGCATTCGTGGCAGTGTCATGGAGATTTACGATTCGCCTGAAGACGACACGGTTGAGTCGAAGGAATCAGAACAGGCGGTGACCATAACGAATGGTTTGTCGACGCGATATTTCAAGCGATTTGATCATTATCGAATGTATGCGGTACATGGCGGGGTTGATACGGCGGTAGTCGAAGGGCCGCATTTGAGTGATGTGGTGACCAGTTTTGATCAATGGACTCACATCGGCGGGCCACAGTTTACGCAATATCTTTCCGGGTTTGAAAACCTAACGATCCAGGCGCTTGAGACGAATGGTTTTGATCGCGTGGATATTCATGACAGCGTGGATGACGATGTGATGACATCCGATCTGACATCGACGACGATTACAGGCAATGGAACGATGCGTCGGTTTGAAAATTTTGAACAGGTCAATGTGTTTGCTATTCATGGCGGTTCGGATACGGCGACGGTGAACGACACAGTCTACGAAGATCGCGTGCGATTGTTTAACCAAGTGGTGGATGTGACGTCAATATCAGTGACACCGCTGGTGGCGTCACGGTATCGCTATTTCCGCGGGTTTGAAATATTGAATGTGGTGAATGTGTTTGATGATGATGCGGATGACGATCTGGATGTGATTGACATCTTTGGCCAGGACGCCGATAGCGGCGACGTGGGCGGGTTGACTTATCAG
>JAUHYI010000131.1 GCA_030426385.1 Phycisphaerae bacterium | reverse complement strand
TAAAACTATGGTACTCAGTCGATCACTGACCCCCTGGAGAGGTGTCCGAGTGGCTGAAGGAGCCGCATTCGAAATGCGGTTACGGGAAACCGTACGTGGGTTCGAATCCCACCCTCTCCGCTTACGAAAACCGCAAGATTCTGCTAAAGCAGGACTTGCGGTTTTTTTATGCAATCAGATACCTCTTGTTGTCTTAGAAACGCCGTTTTTTTTCTTATCAGATCGAGTTTTGCCTTAGAAGCACAAAGGTTTGAGGCATTCATGTAATCCCCCCTATTGTCTGAGCGTATAAAAGTAGAGACTTCCAAGGGTCATTGGGTACGATTTTAGTTGAGCGACAGCGCTATGCCACTGCGGGTTTTCTTCATCAAGTAGGCGTCAAGGTACTTGTTCGGCGGCTGGCGGTTCAACGAACGGTGGGGACGATCGTGGTTGTAGGTATATCGCCAGCGGGTTGATTCGTGACGCACTTCGTCGAGATCGCCAAACGCATAAACGTCCAACACCTCTTCGCGGAACGTTCGGTTGAACCGTTCGACGTACGCATTCTGCGTTGGCTTGCCCGGCTCGATTGGTGTTAACTCAACATAGTTCGTCTCGGCCCAGGTCGCCAGAGCGTTGGACAAAAACTCCGGGCCGTTGTCCGAACGTAACTTCCGGGGGTAGCCTCTTTCTTCAGCTACCTGATCCAGTACCCGAACCACACGCTGCGACGGCAACGAATGATCTACTCTCAATGGCCAACGCTTCGCGATTGAAATCATCGATCACATTTAAGCTGCGATACGATCGACCATCGGTCAGACTATCACTCATAAAATCCAACGACCAACAATCGTTGGGCTTCTGAGCATCATCTAACGGCGTCGGGTTCCGTGATGGCAAACGCTTTTTACGCTTGATTCGTAGGTTCAATTTCAATTTTTTGTAAATTCGATACACCCGTTTGTGATTCCAGTTTTTATGAGGATTGCCTTGGGAACGCAGCCAATCGAACATCAAACCAAACCCCCAACGTGGCCGAGACGACGCCAATCGCAACAACACCTCGATGATCGCATCATCAGGTTTGCGTCGAGGTCGATACCAAAAACAACTCAGACTGATCGAACAACACAACGCTGCCCGGCGTTTAGACAAGCCATGCTCAGCGTAAAACCACCGAGCCACGTCCCCCCCCACACATCGCTCGCCGGGCGTTACCACTTTTTTGTCAGCGCTTCCTTCATTGCTGTGGCTTCGAGTTGCACGTCGGCGTACATCCGCTTGAGTCGGGCATTCTCTTGTTCAAGTTCTTTGACCCGTTTGAGCATCGACGCATCCATGCCGCCATAACGTGATCGCAACTTATAAAACGTCGCAGCGCTGATGCCGTGTGTACGACATATCTCCGCCACTTTCACGCCTGATTCTTGTGCTTTGAGAATCGAACAAATCTGCGATTCACTGAATTTACTGGTCTTCATCAAAAGGCTCCTTCAAAGGGATTTTAGAAAGAAACCTCTATTTTTACTTGTTACAGATTTAGGGGAGGATAACATTCACACCATAGGCGATCTGATGGATCCAAGAAAATGAATACTCCCGTGATTTCTTAGCGATACGCATTTCTGATACGTTTTTGCTGTGTTTTTATGTCTTCTACACAAGAAACGCCACAACTTGTAACGCAAAAGCGCAACAAGTCGCAGCACTCCAGGTTTATTGGCCTGAAAAATTTTCAGATGCTAAATAAATGAGTGCGAGCATTTCGCACATTTCAAACATTGATGTTTTTCTGTTGCTTACTCTGATCCTCTGGTGTTATTTATCGATAATCGAACGACGAGTGAGCACAAACACGCCTGCCCCACGCGGCGCGATTTTGATGATCGGCTCACCGGCTTTTTCAGTTTTAACCGACAGATATTCTTCGCCCATAAAAACATCAGCATCGTATGCGCGAAAATTATGAGCAGGATCAGGGCCAAACACATTCCCCTCGATTGGCACATCCAGCAAATTCATGACTATCAGGTATTGCTTGCCCTCGAATTCGATTACGCGCGTCAATTGCGGACCAGGCCCATACTTGCCGGGCTCGAACCAACGAATATCTGGCTCGTCATTCACACGACCATCACACAGAATCGGGCTTAGTTTTTTTAGTTCAACAACCAGTGATTTCATGATCGCCAATCGGTCGGCCTGCTCTTCATAGGAAATGATTTTTTTCTGCTTGCCTGTATCATCTTTTGACCATGTTTTATCAAGCAGTCCCCAGTGAAAAAACAAAATGCCCTTAGCCCCAGCGATCAGGCCTGCATACACTGGCAGCCGCATGTCCTGGAGATTCATGCCCTCTTCAGGACGCAACGACCAATACGAACCGGGATACATCGGAGCAACATACCATGCAGATTTGTTGGGAATTGCTTCGACAGCTCTCCTCATCCGATCATGGGTTTCGTTAATACTCGTCGTCCATTTTTTTTCTGTCGTACCCCGCAGTGGATAGTTGTCCATAAAAATCACATCGCCAGCGTTGCGAAAATTCCCAAGCCACTGCCGATCGCACAGGATCGGTCCGACAATGCGTTGCGGGTTGTACGACTTGATAATTTCATAGCCTGCCTCAACGATTTCGGTCAGCTTGGCCTCCGGCTCGTCACCAATTTTCCAGCCGATGACACCCGGCAAATGGTCGAAACTTTTGACCGCCTCTTCCAATGTTCGTTGGCGCTGATCCTTTGCATTTTTCATGACAGTATTGACCACCGCATCGCCGCGGGCACGCAGATTCACATTCGGCTGCGTACCGCGAAACGCCGCCCACACGTAATGCCCCGCGATTATTTTTAATCCTAAACGATCTGCCTCAGCGTAATGCTCCACATCCCATTCACCCGAACCCATGACCATGTTGAATCCGCAATCCGCTATTGGTTTCAGATCTGCAACTACTTCCGTACGAACACCTATGGGAAACATTGCCTCACCGTTGACCAACAACGTTCCATCGCCGCGAATCATCGCTCGATCAGGTACCGCTTCGGCCATTGCATGACCAACACCATTCAGCAGAAAAAAAACAACCACCAATAACGGCATCATGTTTTTTGTTTTCATTGGATTCCGATTTTCGACCATAGGGACACATTCCTTTTTGTGTTTCTATTGCGTTCCAGTTAGGAGTCACATATCAATTTGTTTTTGCAGAGTGTGTTCACCCTGCGTGCGTATTGACGCGTCAATCATTGCTGCTCGCGGGATGTTTTTACGCGTGTGGGTGAGCAAGGGTGGGTGGCGAAGGTGCCGGGAGGTTATGCGGGGGTTCTTGCCTCGATACGTTGCCCGTTTACGCGTGACAGGCGAGGCCTGTCGACTACGATGGCAGTGGATTGCGCCACGTTGCGTCCCTCCCTGCTGCGTCCATAACTTTGAAGCATCTGATCCGGAAAATTAGTCACAATGCCTGCCACCCCCAACTGCTGCATCCATTGCAATTGTCCAAACGTATCGGCAAAAAACACGCCCAAAACGATGCCTGCCTGCTGAGCCTTGACCACCATTTCACGCCCGCCCTTGACCATCGCATCGGTCGTAGGTTGAACTAACTTAACATTCAGGGCCGCGTTAACCTCGACGAGATCAGGCGTCGTGCGATGGTACAAAGAACACAACCAAACGTCTGGATATTCCCGCTGCAAACGTAGGATTTCATCCTTCCATTCAACCGCGAGAAACACCTGGTCCAACACGCCTGCCGCAGTCAGCGCAGCAATGATCCGATCAAACATTTCGCCTGGTTGTTTTACATGGATGTTCATCCCGATCCGGCCTGCCAATAATTCCAAGGCCTCTTCCATGGTCATCAAGCGTTGCCCCATCCCCATATCGATTTTCGTCAATTCTTCCAGCGTCATCGCATCAATACGCGTGCCATTTACCTGACCGAGTATTTTGGCGAGACTCTCGTCATGAAAAACAATCAACTGATTGTCCGCAGTCATGCGAACGTCAAATTCAATCACATCCGCGCCCACCTCGATTGCTTTTTCAAATGCCAACCGCGTCGATTCGGGATATCGGCCCGAAAAACCACGATGAGCAATACAAACTGTCGGCAACAGACCAGCGGCATAATCAGCTGTACGAAATGTGCTTTTCAACTTGATCATGGAATTGGGTTACTGAAAAAATATTATAAAACCGAAGCGTCCATCAATAAGAACTATTGGTTTTGTCTGATCACGTAGGCGTTTCTGATACCTCACGACGCTGCCCACTCTTAATGCAATGAAACGACGCAATACCAAACGATCCCGACTACCAATGATCCTCAGGAATCAAGCGAAACCGAGACCCCTTGCCACCTTCGCCTGCGATATCAGAAAAATGTTCTGCGTGTCCATCGGCCAACACCATCGACGCTGATGGTGACGCTCCGAACGGTTCATGAAAATTTGCTCCCGCCTGCAAGCCTGTCGGCCAGTACATACCAAGCACAACCCCGGTAGGCAGAGCTGACCACGAAACATCACCGACGGTAAAATCAGCCATTATCATGAATTTAGTAGGGGTCAAAATTCGGTTTGCGTTGCTATTGATATTTTTGTTTGGATTGTCATCCGGTACATACCATTTTCCTGGAATACCATAAGCGTTGAAACGATAACTGTTGCCTGCTCGCCCGTTGACATACTCGTCATAAATACTGTCGCCGTACCCAAGCCGCCCCTTGTCGGCTGGGCATCGAAACACTTCATAATTGTTGCCGACATAGGTATTCAATGGCCGTGGATCATAGCGTTCGACATCCGGATGGTAAGCCGAGCTGCTCGTTGCAACGGGTTTTCCACCTTGAGCATACTCGCGGAATGTGCCATAGATACCCGATTCGATGTAATCAAAAAAGTGATCCGTATTGTCTGACAGATATAGAGAAGAAGCGACACCAATACTGCGAAGATTGGCCAGGCAAGTTATGAGCTTACTGGTGTCGCGGGCTTTGTTGAGTGCGGGGAGCAGGATCGCAACCAGCACCGAGACGATCGAGATTACCACGAGGAGTTCGATGAGAGTAAAACCATGTGAAGATCTAAAACGAGGCTTGAATAGCAAGGAAACCTGCCGATGAGTATTCGGAAACGCAAAGCAACGAGCATTCGCAATATTATGTGGAACGAGCATGAATCTTGCGTCCTTTAATATTCCCCCATCGCCGTTACATTTTTACGCAGCTTATATTTCTGTGACAGCCAGCATAGGATGCCGTGCGCTATCTGTTAAACAAATTGAATTACGCAACACTCAATACAACCCCCAATATGGTACGGATCAGAGAAAATATTCTTAACGCGTACGATCCCACAAAAAACCTTTGGGTAGCCCTGTGAATAAAAAATGTTTTGACTTCAACGCTGTCTGTGGTTTTTTGTTATTCAAAGCGCCAATACCCCAGTCTGAATACCGTAGTGGAAGCCAGGGCGGAGGGATTTATCAATGCTACTGTTTCAACCGCTTGCGACGAGCCATCAAGCTCGGCCCAGCGACAGCCAGAAACATGAGGCCCATTGCCGGTTCTGGGATGGAAACCACCGGAGCGGAAAAAATTGCCTGAGTATCGTCCCACCGGATGTAATCTAATTGAGCGTTGCCAATTACCGAGTTTCCCCAGTCGCCGAAGGAGATCACACCGGAACCGCGATCGGCTAAAGTGACGGTGCCGTCATAGATTGGCGTGACCTGATCATCAATATAGATTTTCAAATTCTCACCCTGGGCTGCAAGACGAAACACATGCCAGTCGTCGTTCTCCATATACACACTGCTCGTTTCGTTGGGCCCGTCCGACCAGGCCAGACTTACAACACCCTTGTTGTCGTCGCCATCTGCGCGTCCATGGAATTTAAAGATAAAAGCGTAACCATCATCATCAGCATCATCGGCAATAATACGGAAACCTACGCCTGCCTTACCGTTGTCATCAGCCAACTCCTTCACTCGAATGTCAACGGTAAAACCTGTCGCCGCATCGAATCCTGTACTCCGGCCGTATTGTCCGGTTGCACTGGTGGTGGTGATATTGGCAACGCCACCACTTACCGACGCGATCGGGGACGTAGAATTACTCAGCGTCCAACTGACATCCGGCAATTCATTGGTTAGCGGGTCATAGCCCACAAAAACGGCATGAGCTGACAGAGTTGGAAAAAGCAAAAATACCCCGATACAACTGATTACGGTCCGCATCGTTTTCATGTCTTAATCTCTCTTTCCTGAGTGGGTTTAGAAATGGTCTCTTCGTTCACTTTGCTGATTTCATGCCGACTGTGCTAAATAGAATCAAGCCAATGATCAAAAGCAAAGTAAAACAACCACGTCCTATTTACTTTACTTTCCCCTAATTCCGACTGTTTCCCCCGTAAGTGAATTTAAACGGGATAATTTCGATGCTATCTAGCATGCTTTTCGATTTTCCGACCAAATTGTACTTACCGGGGTAAACCGTGTCAAGTGACTTCCTGGTCTGCGGCTAAAAGTTAACCAAGCTTTAATGTAAATAATTTAATTTAAATGACATACGCGGCCACGTGCAGCCAGGCACACATCAGTCGACCGTGTAGCAGGTCGCCCAGTTTTGACAGGGATTGCCGCGAGTGACGGTCAGGCGCCCTTGCGTCGGTTCGGCGACGATTGCGGCTGTGGTAAATGCTTGGAACGTATCGCCAATTTTGTGTCGACAAAGTCCGCGTGGATAGCCGCCATGATCCGCAAGACACATCATTGTTTTTTGTGCGGTAAGCCTGCCGTGCTCAGCCATCAATAATTCGTGCAGACGATCCATTCGATAACGTGAATTAATCCGCTCCTCGGCGTGGGGATATCGTTCACGCGGGCTGGTGTCGGTTCCGACCGGATGGTTCGCGTGCGTCACAATACTCTGGCGAGGTTGGATGATATTCGTTCCGCCAGCATTGAATTCCACGTTGATGCTTTGGCCTGTCGGGTCGCTTAGCAGCACATTGCCTGTTCCAGCAATGCCATGTTCCTCGGCAAGCGCAGCCGCATGCTCCACCGATGAACCCGCCAATGCTAATAGCCCCCACTGCTCCATGGACAATCCACGTTGCGCGGGCGCATCAGAATGCAAGCTATTGCGAAACACACTCATGCCGGTGGACCACATTCCGTAACCGAGCAACTCGCCGGGATAGGCCAACACGAGAATCGTTGGCCCGCCAGTGATCCGCATACGCAGGACGATGTATAGCGTCGCGCTGTCGATTGGAGTGTCCTTGGTTTGGCCCGAGATCGGTTCGCCGTCGAGCGTGGCTTCTTTCGATATACCAAAAGCTGTGCATTCGTCCGACAGTGGTGTTGCTGCATTGTGGCCAGGCGCGGCGACATGAGGGGTTGCTTGTGCAGAAGGGATATCTGGACATCCATCTAACAATCCGCGATAGATGTCCGGTATAAACGGCGCATGCTTTTCAAATAACTTTGCATGTTCACGCGATAGCTTTGCCCAGTTTGCATGCGCTTGCTTTAGATAACGGAAGTAGCTCGAGGCACCGCTGAGCGTATATTCTGCATACTGCCTACCGCAGTCGTAGGCGGATCCTTCGAAAGAAACCAATGGAATACGACCTTCTGGGATTTGCCGAGGGACGAGAGGATGCGATTCAGATTCACTATTCATGACTTGGTTTCCATTGGTATTTTCATCTTGTTAGCCGTGGACGCATGCGTCACCTTCTCTGCGATTCAAGCATGATGCCGCTGCCGATGTGCAGCGCAACCAGCAGGTTTTCAAGCGTTCACGCATACTGAACCCACGGATGGTTTACCAAATCGTTACGCCATGCTCCGCCAAACACATTCAATTCCGCCGCGCCAAGGTGATTGGTTTCAAGTGCGTGACAAAGCAACTCTTTGTCAACGATAGCGTCACCATGGATTAATCGTGCTATTGCCTGTAGAGCGCGTAAATGTTAGCGTTGAATAATCGAACCACTAGACGAGCCGGCTGGTCAACAGGCCAATCAAGATCGACCGGCACACGAACATTGTCGACGCCTTCAATGCAACACGCTGAATAAGCTTGTTTCTGCCCTGGTTTAATAACCTCGAATTCGACTCGGCCCCACGTGCAGTTTACATTCGCCAATAGTTTTTGGTTGGCAGGCCAACATTGGGGCGTGGTCGTGAACTTGCCACCATCGAAACTAGCTGAAAGCGAGGCGAATCGGTCTAGTTTCAGGGTTGCCATGGCAATGCCACTGAACAACGGGCCGCAATCGGGCTTGGAATTTTCATAGCCTGCGTGGCGGTGCTGTCGTCCTGAATAATAAAAGTGCATCGTGTCGTCGATAACGATCGGTTGATCGGCAACAGCCTGATTGAAACGGTCCCACTGTCCTGGTCTGCCAGCAGGAATAAATTCTTCGCGTCGGCGATGCCAGTTCGTGCCATCGTGGCTCCAGCAAAAATGCAGCGTCAGCATTTGTCGCTGCGTGTGCTGGTCATGCAATTGATAAACGCCAAGCAATGTTCGCCCCCTGGCGAACGGCATGAGAGAATAAAAGTTATGTCCAATCCGATCCGTACCATCGGGAGCAAGGACTTGCTCCGTCGCGGACCAATTTTTCAAATCCTTACTGCGTTGCAAACAGATGGTGCGTTCTACGCGATCCGTTGTGGGAAACGTCCCGCGAAATGGCTGTTCACCTCGAAAATAAAAAAGAAATTCGCCGGTGTCAGGATCGCGTAGCAATGCATGGCGATCTATTGCGCCAGGTGCAACGACTGGGATTCGTGGCCCGCGTCGCCAGTGAATGCCATCGCCGGAGAAGGCGAGGCGGTAATAGCGGCTTTCCTTCGATAGCGGCATTCTGGTATCAATCGCGCAATACGTCATCACATATCGTCGCGACGCCGGAGCTTCAGGCAGGATCAGCACGCTGCCATGTTCGATAAATACTTCGTCGCGGCCAGATCCAAATAACAGATTGGTGGCGCGCTTGGTATTGTTTGCGTGTTTGGCATTGCCTGCATGTTTTGCCTTACTGGTCGACCATGTTTTTACATCACGGCGCGGGCGAGTCCAATGCGTGCCATCTTTGCTGAGAGCTTCGGCAACGGTTGTTCGGGCGTGAGCATTTTCGCCTGGCCCCGCCGGTTGACAGGCGATGTACCACATACGGTAGCAGTTGATCAACGGATCGAAGCGTGTTGAGCCAAACAGCAACGGCAGGTGATCCCATGGAACCTGACCGGTTTGAAGTATGGGATTTTCTGCACACTTGATCGGTTGATAAAACGTTCGCGTCAGATTACGTTTGCGCTGTAGATGATGGTCGTCCACGAGCAGCAACACATCCGGGAAGGTTGGCTGGTTAGGCATGGTCATTTCGTGTGATGTGAGGCGGCTGCGGCTTGTGCCGTGCGCGGGGAATGGGACGGAGGGGGGCTGCGGTGTCGCCGATATCAAGCTGCGGGGGCAAAAGAATTCGTTGAGGCGGTGTCGCGTTGTCCGCGATCATATCCAGCAACATGCCGAAGGCAATGGCCCCGGTGCTTTCATATGAAAATCGCGCGGAGGTGATGCGTGCTCGATGAAAACCGGTGAATGGTAAACCGGTCATTGCGACGAGGGAGATGTCTTCGGGAATACGCAGGCCTCGTTCGGTGATGGCTTGGTAGGCCGCAATAGCGCGGGATGAACTGGCTGCGATGATGGCTGTGGGCGGCTCGGGTAGTTCGAGCAGTGCAGCGACATCCTGCGGAGCAGTGGAACGATCGTCGGTGTTGTCTTCACGGTGTAGTTGCGAATCGAATGGCAAGCCCAATTCCTCGAGCACGCGGTGATAGACAAACTTTCTGCGTTGAGTGTCAGGCAAATCGTGACTGGAGTTGTATAACGCGATTCGACGATGGCCTAGTTTGGCAAGATGTTTGACGGAAATCGTCACACCACGTTCGAGGTCTGAGCCGACAAAATGGGTCTGATCGTCGCCAAGATCGCGATCGATACAGATCAAGGGGAATGACTTTTCACGCAGTTCATGATGAATGGGCATGTGCTGCATGCTGAAGCTGGGCAAGAGGATGATGCCCTCAACACCAAGGCCCAAAAATCGGTCGATCGCTTTGGTCAGCCGATCAGTATCGCCTTCGTGCTGAGCGAGCAGGGTCTGGTAGCCGTTTTCCTGAGCTTGGATTTCGATGTCGCGCAAAAACATACTGCCGGAAGGCGAGGAGACATGGGGCAAAATGACGCCGATGAGTATGCTCTTTCGATGGGCCACGCTCCAAGCCATGATCGATGGGCGGTAATTCAAATCTTCCGCCGCTTTTCGGATCCGACGCTCGAGTTGCGGACTGACTCCTTTTTCCCGTGCGTGATTGTTTAAAACATACGACACCGCAGTTCTGGAAACGCCCACATACTTGGCAATATCCTTCATTGTGGTTGCTTTATTGATCGCCATTAGCATCACTCCTTACCCACGTAAAACGCGATTATACACGATTCAGGCGGGTATGTGGAGGTTCTAGTGGCGCCAAATGTGGCATTGACCAGCAAAACTGGGCACTGATTCCGCGATGAACGCCAAATTAGTGCACCCTGGCCGACAGAGGCATACCCAACGAACGGCGGATCAACCAACCCCAATCGCGTGCTGAGTGGCCGAGAGTTGGACAAACTGGCCACGCTGGATGCAGATTCACAGGAATTGCTGCCGGCAGCGGCGAACGAATTGGACCTAATAAGCACCTGGGCCTACGGCAAAGTACGCCGCGTAGCCCGCACGATCGCTGCCCCGGCTGGTCGCGATGCGATCAAATCAGCCATGTTGCCGAACCGATCGGCTATCGCTTGTTGGCTCGAACTTTGCAGGCATATGATCTTTTAATAGTTCTGAAGTCTATTCCCTAGAGCGGATTCACCTTCTCTCTAGCGCCACGGTCATGAATCGGTTATGACATAGGCTTCACGACAAGGAGGTCGATATGGCACAGGCATACTCAATGGATCTGCGGCGTCGG
>JAUHYI010000015.1 GCA_030426385.1 Phycisphaerae bacterium | reverse complement strand
GTAACAGCCATTACCCCTCATCGCAGCAAAGCTGGAATGCAGCAACGCAGTAATGCAGTAATGCAGTACCTCACGCATCGCGAATCATCTTGCCAATCATTTATGTGACACAAGGTCACCGCTGGTCCATCGCGTCACAACTACACATACACTTCCATCGCAAAAGCGTGCGACATTTCGCGGTGGTCGTCCGTGTCGGCGGACATCATTACAGCGTTGTCATCCGACTCGATAGCCAATGCCACATCCTTGAGCATTTCAAGAAACAATGATTCGTCCTCTTGCGTATTGAAAACCGAAATCGCCAAGCCCGTGTACGGGGGATGTCCCACGGTGACCGCAAGACTGGTGTGCGTAGGCCAGTAAATCGCGGCGTGATCTGACGCACGTATTTCGTTGATCGCGTGCAATAGCTTGTCGGTGGTTGGATAAAGGCCGGGGATGTCCGTGCGATCAGCATACACCGCGTGAATTTCATCATCGCTTTTGTTAGCCAACAGTATCATCCCGATGCTCGACACCGTCGCGGGTGTGATCCATTGGCGAACCCCTTCAATCGCCGTATCGCTGGCATCACGAAAGTAAAGAAACGTCACCATGTCACGCCACAACACGCCCGCGGCAACGGTATACGGATATTCAATCAACGGCTGGGTGTGCTCGATGACACGGCGCAACAATCCCGAGGCCGCCAGGTTTTGCGTGGCCAACGAATGCATCCCCGCGCCGGGCGAATAGCGTCGCGACTTATCACGATGCACCACCCCCATCCACGAAAGTGTGGTCAACAATCGACTGACGCGCACGGGACTCAGGCCAAGTTTGCGAGCAATACTGATCCCGCTTACCGGCTCGGGGCTGGCGGTGAGACACCGCAAAACTTCGACGCCGTCCACTAAGCCCGATACCGTTTGCGAAGGTGGTTTTTGCATGGCAATCCAGATTTGCGAAGCCCCACGAGCACCACCGAATGCCGACTGAAACCGGCCAATGCCTGCTCGATCTTTCTAATAAAGCAATGTAACCCAAACAAAATGGCCCGTCAATATATTACTAAAAAAGAAATATCTTGACCCGGGGACACATATTCAACCCCTCGCAGCAATTGTGCCCACCGCCATTCACGCCTACAATCAAAACATAACCATAGTTTAAAACCTCACTTAAATGTTTTTTCAAACTGACCAACATTCCTTTTGTCGCTATTGATTGACACCGACCAACAACTTAATATATTGCTTTAATAGATATTTTATTGCCCAGCTAATCAACGCACTGCTTACGCTATCACCTTCGCGATCTACACACACCGCTCCTATTCCACCCCATCCCCAGTCCATCTGCCCGACACGGACAAGCGATGAGCCTCACGTCCACTATTTTTACGCATCCAAAACCAGCGTTCCGTTCGACAGCGTGATCGCGGCTGAAATTGCAAAGCGCCACTAACCCCTCCCGAATCTTTGGAAATATTTGCCGTGAAATCTACGCCTTCACCCAATCCTTTGTTGGCGGGCATCGCCAAAAGCGATATCAGCATTGAGTCACCCGATGCGATCGTGCATGATCGAATGTATGCCCGTGCCTTGGTTCTGGAAAATCAAAACACAACCATCGTCATCGTATCGATGGATGCTGTGGCCATCGGCGGCATCTGTGATGTGCCCGACGATTTCCTGCCCAAGCTACGACATCGAATTGAAGCCGAACTCGGCATCGATGCCGCAAACGTTTTGGTCCATGCCACGCACACCCATCCACCGGTGCCGCATCTATGTGATCCGAGCCAACAGCTTGATCGCACGTTCGATGCTATACAACGCGCGCTCGCTGCCAAGACACCGGTCACAGTCACAGCCAGTCTTGGCCATGAAGATCGCATCCTCATAAATCGCACGCTTCGCCTCAAGGACCACAACCATTGGACCATCCGACAGACCAATCCCTGTCCACGCGATGAAGACATCGATGCCCTGGGTCCGATCGATCCACAGATCGGCATCCTTCGCTTCGACCGCGCCGATGGGCAACCACTCGCGGTCCTGTTTAACTACGCTTGCCATCCTCTCGTTGGTACACCCGATGGCGAAGTGACCGCCAACTATCCCGGCTTTGCCTGCCAAGCCATCGAACAATACCTCGATGGCGCGATGGCGATTTTCTTACAAGGCGCAGCAGGCGACATCACCGAAGTGGTTTACAAAGGTGTTGATCATCCTGCGGACGCCGAGCCGATCGGCATCACACTCGGCCTTAGCACATTACGCGCCATGCGTAAGCCTGACGCAGTCTTATCCACCCCACCCGAAGCACGCCTTGCACCAAACCAGGCATCATTAACGGTCATCAACACAACCATCACCTTGCCACGACGCACCGATAGTGACGAACGCATTGCGGAACTGCGTGCGGAACAATCGCAGTGGCTCGATTCGTTACGCTTTCTTAGCCTCAACTTCAAGAGCTTCCTGCCACTTTATCTCAAGCATGCTTTGAACCCGCAACATCCGGCAGATTATCGTTATGCCTATCTCCATGCCCAACAGATTGGCTCGCATGATCTCGAAGCACTCGATCAGAAAAATCGCGAACGGCTCGACAAGTATTTGGCCAACATTGATGCCATGGAAAAACTTGCTCGCCTTCAGGATAAAATCGCCACACTCGAACGCCACAAAGCCATCAACCAAGCGTCCGGCGAAACAACCGTGGCCGCCGAGATTCAACTCATCCGCATCGACGTAAGCTTGATCATTGCGGTGCCCTTTGAACTGTTGGCCGAAACGGGCTTGTGGCTCAAGCAACAGTCTCCCTGCGAGCACACCCTTATCGCCGCGTTTTCTAACGGCTATCTCCACTACGCCCCACCAGCCGAGTATTATCCCAAAGGTGGTTACGAAGTGACTGAATGCTTACTCGATGCAAGCTGGGAACCTGTTTTCAAACAGCACATGATCACACTATTCGCGCAGATTGCCGGTCAATAATAGGATCGCAAACAATCTGCTAGAAGAACTGACGCCAACAATCTTCATGCCCCCAAGCAGGCACCTACATGGCTCAATGTAGGACAGGCATACCCGAATAATAATGACGCCGATTATTTTAGAACAGAACGCCCACAGGCTATTAACCTTTCGATGAATACAGGCTCGCCGTAGAATCCGTCGTGTCTGTAGTATCCATAGAGTCCATGGAATCCATAGATCCGCCCGTCGCGGAACCCGTCGGCGTAAGCTGGTTTGCGCTCTGGGCTTTGGCAAACCCACCCAAAATCGTTTGGAAATATTCTGACAATGCGCACACATCCGCGCCCACCGATACAAATCGATACCCCATTCGCACCGTGTCATCCAATGATGCAAGCGATGCGACCGTCCCGGCAAACTTACCATGACGCTGCGCCGCTTCCACAACGCGTTGACGCGCATCACCGATTCGCTCGTCATCCATCTGGCCTGGCTTACCGATGGCCTGGCTGAAATCGCCCGGCCCAAAAAACAACATATCAACGCCGGGCGCTGATGCGATGGCATCCAAATCATCCACGGCCTGCGGATCCTCAATCTGCACCACCGTAAAACGCTGGTCATTGGCATGCGCGATGTAGTCCGGCAATCCCACCAAGGTATACGCACCGTCCGCATTGCCGCCATCAAGCGCCCGTAACCCGATCGGATGAAATTTCGTCTGTCGCCCCACTTCGCTCGCTTCAGCACCACTCATTACATGTGGCACCATCACCCCGGCCGCATCCATTTCCAATGGACGAATCAAATCGCTATAGCTGCCACGTCCCACGCGCACCAACGTATCGCAATCGTAAACCTTCGCCGCACGGATACAGTTTTCAATCACCGACAAATCATTGCCCACATGTTCCTGATCTACCCACACACAATCAAATCCATTCAACGCGGCAATCTCAACCACGCGCGGATCGCCTAGATTGGCTTTAACGCACATGGCTAAACCGCCCGATCGCAGCTTGGACAGAACACGACTGGGACGCAATTTAATGGACATGCTTTACCTCTGTGAGTGGAACATACCGGCCCGCTTCATCACGGCTTCGAATACCGGCAATAACTAATTTCATTTGTTCGATCGTCTGGCCCCAGGCAATAGGCTGATCACTGGTACGCAAGTAATTGACATAAGCGGCCAACTGCGATTTAAACGCGTGAAAGGTATCTTCAAATCGCGCATCGACACGACCATTTTGGCCGTATGCCACAACATGGCCAAACGCACCGGTCAGATTCTTGGCCACAATCAATACCAGGTCTGTACCACTGGTATGTCGGGCATGAACGATATTGTGATCGACTGATCCGGTATTTGACACGCCCAACCATTGCCCCGGCTCAACTAAATGGTATACCGCCTCGAGCGCGTGAATCCCATAGCGTTCCCACGTTTTGGCCATCGTAACCGTAATCGCTTCAACAGGGCCGATGGCCGGCAAACGCAATTTCATATCCCTAAACTCGTGGGCATAACGCATACAACTGCTTGTCATAATCGCGCGGCCCGAGGTGACCCACTGATGAAACTGCTGCAAGTCTTTTTCATTGTCGACCATTGGCTTGTCGACAAAAACCGGCACGCCCGCTTCCACAAATGCCCGGGCTCGTTCGACATGTTCATGCCCGATATCCGTAGCTATCAACACCGCATCCACTTGGCCAATCGCGTCCTCAGGCTTTTGTAACACATGCTCCACACATGCCGCTTTGGCCACACGTTTCGCATCGCCAGCATCATCACACCACACATGCGTGACCTTCGCTCCTTCAATGCCCAGCGCTGACGCCGGCTGCGCAAACAGATAGTCGCATATCCCCGGATAGCCGCAGGCCAACATACCATCTTTGTCATAACCGCCGTTAATGATCGCGCTCCAACTGAATGGATGACCATTACCATCAACCATGCCCAGCATCGCCAAACGAATATTATTCGGATCCGCTACCAGCGGTTGATCTTCATGCATACAACAACTCCACCGCGGGCCCGTAATCTCATGGACGGTCGCGAATGGCAATTGTAGCAAAATAGATTTTGGGTTGGTCGCCATCGTGTGATGAGCAATAATTCATGTAGAGCTTATCACCTGAAATATGGATGTGGGGCGCACTTTGTTTGACAAATACAGCCGTCCTGCTCCTAACAATGTGCCGTCCGCGAATTGCTTCAACTCCGGACCGCCGACCGGCTGATCGATGCGTTGTCACGGTCACAATCGGCTGCGAATCAGGTACACTGCGATTCGAGCTTCACCATTGCCGGTGGCGCGGGCAATGCGATCCCAATAAATCATGGATTGTTCACCCTCCCTCCCCTTAGCCACGCGAGAGACCTGGCTTTAAATGCAAGCCCACGTCTGGCAAAATGTCAGGCCAACCACCAGATCCCCACTCAAACCTTTGTTAAAAATCTTGTCCACTGGAGCCACTCATGTCCGTGCTTGATTCATTTGATCTAAAGAACCGTGTCGCTATTGTCACCGGCGGAGCAGGTTTATTTGGCCGGCAAATCGTCGAGGCACTCGCCGAAGCCGGTGCCACCGTGATCGTCACCAGTCGCAACGTCGAATCGCTTCAACCCCATATCCGCGACTGGACCAAACGCCAACTAAACGTCTACCCCGAATCCCTTGACCAATCCCAGGAATCATCCATCCTGGCATTGCGCGATCGCGTTCTCCAACAGCACAATCAGCTCGACATTCTCGTCAACAATGCCGTCATGCGGCCCATGAAAGACTGGACCGACACGCCTGACCAGTTTTCGCAAAGCATGGCCGTCAATGCCACCGGCTTGTTCATGATCACTCGCGCATTCGGCGAACACATGACCCAACGCAAGACCGGCAGCATCATCAACATCGGTTCCATTCAAGGTATGGTCGGCCCTGACTACACCTTGTACGAAGGCCTCAACTGGGGAAGTCCGCCTGATTACTTTTTTCACAAGGGCGGCATGATCAATTTCACCCACTACGTCGCGGCCCGGCTCGGTCCACACAACGTACGCTGCAACACCATTAGCCCCGGTGGTTTTTTTAACGACCAGGATTCACGCTTCGTCGAACGATACAACCAACGCACTTCGCTTAAACGCATGGCCAATCAGACCGATCTAAAAGGTGCCATCCTGTTTCTCGCATCAGACGCATCGCAATACGTCACTGGTATCAATCTTCCCGTTGATGGCGGTTACACTTCGCTATAACCGACGCATCCCTTGGAATAATACGAATGACGAAAAATACTCGCGCATAGATTCATGCTAGCTATCGGTGAATACCGGGAGTTGGTGTGAGGGAAAATCTTAGGCTGCGCAAGTTTTTAACGGGATGGGTATAACACATGAACCAACGCATCGCTTTATGGCGAGGCGTTGGATTCTTCGGCATTCACGATCAGAACGACGCCACGATTGGGCTGGATTTCAATCGCCTGATCAGAACTCCATGTCCGCGTCTCTTGTAGGCCTTGGATGGCAGGTGCATACAATGAAAACGCTTGGCCGTTTTTGAAGTTCAAGCGAACGTCTACAGGCTCCTTCGCCCAACTTGCGATCGCTATCAGCATCTCATCATTCTTACGGTACACCGTAGCCAACACATCGTCGCGATTGGTGGTGACGGGGCATTCCTGCTCCCAGTAACCAGTCATCTGCGCCTGATCCATTTGCCACGCATCGAGAAATTCCCACATCGCCTGCACATGGGGATTGTGAATATCAACACCGCCATACAGCAACGGCTTGTAGGCAGAATTCATTGACATCTCGTGACAATAAAAATCATTGGTCAAACCGAATGGCAACCCAGACATTTCCAACAACCAATAGTCTGGCCCCTGCGCAAATTCAAACATCTCGCCAAACATCAGACTGGTGACATACGGCAAGTGCTCCAGATTGCGAGCCATAGGACAGAAGCGATCTTCGTCCACAAACTTCCACGCTCCCTTGTGATTGCCCAGGTTGCCGGTGTGAAATGCAATGCGGTACGTCGGATTATCGCGAGACAAAATTCGCGCAAGCCGTTGCGTCGTTTCGCCGCCGTATCCGATCCCGTCCAGATACAACCCGAAATTGCCCAAACGCTTTCGCAAGTAATCCAAACCGGCCACATAAAAATTCAACATGCGCGAATTGGGATTCGTACCCACCGCATAGTCAACTTCCAACGAATCCATCACCGACTGAATCCATCCGGGACTGTAGCCCGACTTGAGATTCTCGCGCAGCCACATCGCTCCGCCACCACTGCCTTGATAGGACTCCATATCAATCGCGTACACATACGATCCCGAATTAAGCAACAACTCATCCCCCAAACTTCGAAACGCAAAAATTTCCGGCGCATGGGCCGACACTTCGCGACACGTGTAATACAAATTTGCACCGCGATCTTCTGAATTCGACGAAAACGGTTTTATTTCTTTCTTCAATCGATCGATGTATGAAAACGGATAATTAATGTACGGCTCCACATAACCGCCATGATGCAGGTGCTTAATATTCCCTACGCCTGGCTTGCTGTGTAGATTCAGATGATCGTTCCAGTGATTCGCATTGACCGGTTTGAACGGAGTCACGAACAATCTGAAGTTCATTGTGACTGTATCGCCACGCGATATTGCCATCGGCCCTGTACTCGCATTGACCTCAAACACTGTCTCGCTTGTTTCGAAAGTTACGGACCCTTTGGATTCGTTATACCAGTCAACATACCCCGCAAAATCGGTGAACTTACGCATCTCCCATGTGTTGATATTTTCAGGCAACAACCGCAATCCCAACCCAGCACTGATATCACCAAACCAGCCTACGTTGTGCGCTTTTTCTGGATTCCATTTCCACGTGTATTGCTCGGGCGTGCTACCCGCCTGTCTGGCGAACCCGATCATATAACGCGCGACACGCTTATTCATGGGAATTTGAATGCGAATGTCCTGAACATCAACACCATTCAATGAACGCACCGAAACCGAATACGTCATGATTCCGGCATAGTCCGTTTTCGAAATTAGTGTTAATTCGAAATTAGCAGACGCCAACAACGTGCGCCGCTCTACCGACGAGGCGGTATGACTTACCACTTCATTTTCCACCACGCGAAAATCTTCACTCCTTCGTTTGCCCTGAATTTCAAAAGTAATCGGGCCTTCCAGAATCTCTTGGCCAAAACTCTTGATCGATGTCGGCAATCCCCGGTCGCCAAAAACAATATCCCGCTTCAAAATGGAAACCGTGCTTCCAGAAATTTTCACGGGTTCATACGGATACGAAACATCTTCCGGCTCCATACCAACCGTTGAATTGAGCCAGCGCAATCTCGACAATCGAGACATGTCAGCGTCGCCGTGATTTTCAACCACCTCACCGGCAATCTCTAACGCCACACGAACAGGCTTCGTGAGCCCCGTGCTGGTCATCACGTTCAACTCGGTGGAATATTTTCCCGCTGCGTCCGCAGGAATTTCGATGCCGAACCACAATGGATAAACTTTACCCGCAGGCACCACCGCCTTCTTTTTGAACGCCGCTCCATCGATATGATTGTTGCCCTCGAGATTAAAACACACCATAGCTTCAGCAGGAATCGTTGATCCGCCGCTCATGGATTCCAAGTCATGAAATTCAACGCCTGTAATTTCAATCGCATCGCTTTGGCAATACACACCCAACTGAAAAGTGTAGTATTCCCCCGGCCTGGCGGAGTCTGTCAACGATTGAAATGGCCCTGACTGGGCCCACTGCTGAGGAAGAAAATTCACCATCTTGATCGAGTCGCGACCCGACGCAGCAAACAGCAACACCTCTCTCCGGCTCATACCCGCCAACATATCCCGCATCTCTTCGGACGAGGCAATCACTCTCATCGGCGAAATCCTATTCATCTCGCCACGGCCCTGGAATGCCACGACCTTAGCCATGGGCAGATCACGCTGTCCCGAATAATTTTTAATGCGCCGTGTTTGAGTCGCGAAAACCTCATCGCCTGTGGCATTTTTTATGGATATGTTGCCAATCTCACATTCCCCTTGCGTGGCGAAGACCGGCGATCGGCCCCACTTCAGGCGCAGGTCGTGGGTATCCTCCAATTTGATTTCGGTGTGTGTCAGCTTTCCTGTGCTTGCGGCCACATAGCTGCAGATCATCACAACCTCGGTGCGGTCGTCATATATCTGGGCTCGGCAATTCACCGATATTTTCTGCGATGGATCGACATCAAGTGGCACCGATTCACTGGTACCGATCTTAAAATTCTTACCCCATATTTTGGTGGGCACCACAAACGTGCCTTTTATCTGGGCATACAACTTTCCGTTGCGCCACTCCAACATGCATTGATAACCCGTCGGTGGTTTATCGAATCGTTGCGGCAAAATAATCGCACTAGCCCTGCCCGTTTGCTGTTTAAATTTTGCCTCAAATCCAAGCGTGTAATCATTGTTTTCATAATCCTGCTGAACACCTAGAATCGAAAACTGCGTAGACTGCGCAGGCGTTATCAATGTTTTATGGTGAAATTTCAAGTCGCCCCCATACTCGACCATGAATTTTTCGTCCCACGATTTGGGTTCATCCAATCTATGCTTTTTCAGCCAGTCGGCTTCGGCAATATTGTGCGGCGGGATATAGTCGCCAAGCCATTGGCCCAACAATTTTTCCGGCCTGATATACGGCATGTAGTAAAACGCATATTGTCCCGCACCCGAAGCCGGTTGAAAAATAACATCCGCTGATTCGCGATCACTTTGCACGACATACACATTGCGGACTTGCTTTTCCGACTGCATGTCATAAACCACAACACCCTTGCTCGAATAATTGACGTCATCGCGTCGCCAGGGAATATGTACCCGCACAGCGTCCGATGCGTTTTCTACTTCGATAATCGCTCGCACATTACCCAAGCCAGGCTCATGCCAATCCGCCACTTCGTATTCGATGTCGGCCACAACCTGCGAGGCCATGAATGCGAATACGCACATGAATACGACGGCGAGCAACGCCACGGTCATCAGGCAATTTTTGAGCATACATCATCTCCGAAGCTATAGAGAATCTTAAGCCGGTCAGGCAACAAACGCATCACACCCGGACTTCATACATGCCAGTATTGGCACTGGCACCATTAAATGCGATACCCTTCACAAAGTCAGCCACCGAAATTTATTCCGGCGGCTGAAAAAGTGGCAAAACGATTATGCAATCGAACTATTCAGTAGCAGGAACGACTTGTTATCGTCGTCGCATCAGACCAGCCACCATACCTGCCACCAACAGCGACATTGTGGCTGGCTCGGGAACACCCACAGGGGTATGCACCGTCAACTGGACGGCATTGAGGTATGCATATCCTTGGCCCACTGGATTATTCACAAACTGCACAATAATTTCATCATTGATGTCAGGCGACAAACCCAGGAACGTCGTCAGGCCTTCATCGGCTGATTGATAATACTGCGTGGTCGCACCAATCGTGACCTGCATCGGCCTGTCCGCTAATGCATCATTTCGTGCACCATAAAAAACCAGGTCATACGTATTGGCCGCATCCAGATTTTTAATGCTCATCACAGCGGTGTCATCATTCCCCGGCGCGTTCACGCCGATGTACCAACTGTCACTGGTGGCCCCGGCATCCCAATCGGTCAACGAGCTCGAAGTCGGCCCGCTCGTGTTCGATGCAGCAAATCCATCCATTAACGCAAACGTAATCCCTGTTGGATTATCAAACGTATCGCGAACGTTTGACGCAATGTTGCCCACCGTTGTTGGAGCCACACCTGCGGTTCCATTCCAATGTCGGCCCATCGAGTCAGGCTTCAGGCTGTTGCTTCCTGCACCATCGAAATTGATATCCAGCAAAATCAAGGCATCCGCCGAAGCCGTCGAGGTCAACGGGAATGCTGTAGCAACAAACCCAGCCATAGCGACAAGTCCGACTACCCAGAATTTTGAAAAATTGGTTGTGTTCAACATCGCTGCTTCTCCGTGGAAATGAATTAATACTTTTGCTTAAACGACACGCTTTAATTGTATGAACCCATCACATTGAAACAATCAGATAATCAACGCATTTACTCTCCTTTTGTCACAATATTGCTAATTTACAGGTAATAAATCAGCCCCTTCTCCATCCGGGAATGAATGCCGTGCGTATTCGATTCTTTTCCGTCTGCGGCGATTTTGTAATCCTTCTTCGGGTGATACAGACTGCTCCAGGCCGTCACATGGCGCGTTGTTTCGATCACCCATTCCAAAAGCATTTTTCGCATTTTATTAACCAAATCTTGACATTCAGATTCGAAATATAAATTCCGTGTTTCGTCCGGATCCGATATCACGTCATAGAGCTCACCAAAATCTTTGTCAAACATTTTTTCCGGATAATGGGTAAATCTGTAATTTCTCCATCTGACACTTTTTGTCCACGGGTTCTCAGTCACGGCGATCTCGCGAACCGGCTCATTTTGGCCACGCAACAATGACGTAATATCGCAGCCGTCGGTCGTGTCCATTTTCTCCAAACCGGCCATCGCGCAAACGGTATCGGGAAGATCAACCAACTCCACCAGTTCATCACACACAGCAGCCGACTCAACACCCGGGCCGGCCCAAATCATGGGCGTGCGGCATACCTTCTCGCTACAAATGCCCGGCACTTTTTCGTGCATGCCAAACGAACTCATATATCCGCCGTGATCCGCGTGATACACCACCACGGTGTTCTCGAGCTTACCCGTCTTTTCCAAATAGCCAATCATTTCACCAACCGCATAATCCACTTGCGTGATACAAGCCAGATAACCTTTCCAAATTCGCCGGAGCGCATGCTCGCTACCTCGCGGCTCAAAAACACCTTCGCTCTCGCGGCACTGTCGCAACAATTCCTGAAATGCAGGCGAGCGATGCGCCGCAGAGTTAAATGCGTTGGCTGGCAATGCCAGATCATCGGGATACATATCCCAGAATTCCTGGGCAGGCGATAACACTGTGTGCGGCCGAACCAATGCGACATGCGCATAAAACGGCTCGTCACCACAATCATCCAGAAATCGCTTCGTTTCCGTCACGCACCAACCCTCAGGGCTGTGCCGATATTCAATATTCGATGGCCGAGCGTCATCCAATGCGTGGCCGTTCTCCGGAAAGACAACACTGTCTTCTTTATCTTTGAGCCCCAGCGCATCAAGATAGGCGTAATAATCCGACATGATCCCGCGCCGGTTTTTATTATTCAGCGTTCGCGCATAGGCCGTTGTACTGTAATCACAATCACGCGAAATCCAATTGATCGGATCGTTAGGAAAATGCAACTTGCCGATTGCTCCGGTGCGGTATCCATTCTGGCGAAAAGCCCCCATCACGCTGGGCAACTTATCCGGGCATGGACCATACAACCCGTAATACCCATGATTATGGCAATACTGGCCCGACATAAAACTCACACGCGACGGCGTACAAATCGGTGATTGCGTGTAGGCCGATGTGAATCGCATGCCCATGTTCGCCAAGGCATCAAGATGAGGCGTGATCGCCTGAGGATGCCCTTCACATCCCATACACTCGGCCAAATGCTGGTCCGAAACAATATGCAACACGTTAATCATCAAAAACCCTTTCGATTCCTGCAATAGATTTCACACTACACCCCCAACGCTTACCCGCATTTCACATTCAATGCCAGGCTTAATTCGAAAGTCAGAGCTTGGCATGCGAAGGCGGATGGCTGAATGATACGCCTTCAACAAGAAACGGATTGACATCATCGATGTCCGTGGAAATTTCCCAGGTACAAATTGAATCCAGATACGAGTCATCGTGCCGCTGCTTGATGAACGATGAAAACTCCACCGGGCTTCCATGACAAACAATTTTAACACGGATCGTGTTGACTCCTTCACGTAAATTGATGCGCCACGATGTTTCTTCTGGGAAACTCGTCGTCATGGTGTGTTCACGTCCCACAAACTCGCCGTTGACCCACACATCAATCGGCGAGTTATGACCAAACGCCAGATATGCCGGTGCTTCACGCTTGCAAATGATCTCACGTTCGACATACGCAACCCATGGTGTGTGGAATTGTATGACGTCATGAAAATCAACCAGCAATTCTCGAGCAACCACCACGGCAGGCCGACCTAATTTACGACTGTAATCACGATACGCCTCCTGAGGATTCGCATCGTCAGCCAGGTACGCTTTATTCACATCAATGTAGCTGTCGCTGAAATATCGCCTCTCCTGATGAGGCTCCAAAGTGACAATCGGCGTGGTTTCATAGAACACCCCTAGAAGCTTCCAGACCTCCGCACCCTTGATGCCAAACGAAAATTCCCGACCGCTGGCTGTGACTTTGAAAATATTCGTACAGGCAATCACGGGGACCTCCGACTTCCAATGCAATTTCAGTTCTACGCTTTTATTACCAGGCGTAAATGTCCCGCTCGTTGGCGTGACATCCCAACCCTCTGGCGGCTTAATTTCAAATTGGATCCCACCATCACCAGGGTTATCACATATCAGGCTGACATGAACATCTTCGCCGGGAAGCGCAGACGGCAACCCGTGATAACGAGTCGTGATGTTCCAACCCGGGGCATCCACGTGTGGAATCGACTCCAACTCCGGCGCATCGGAAATTTTATTTTTTGCAATCAGACAACCCACGCGCGCCGTATCCTCTGCCACCGCTGAGACGCGCATATCCGGTCGCTTGTACTGAATGCCCATCACCAGTTGATCGTCAATCGGCTCGGTAAATTTCTTGGGAATTTTCTTCGCCCCCAATATCTGGCCCAACAACGCAATCGATGTCGCCAGGGTGCAATCCGTGTCGTAACCCAATTCCAACATGGCAACAATGGTTTTTTCCATGTCACCTTGCCCATACAACAAGCCCGCAATCGTAAACGGCACATTGATCTGAGCGTCACACGCTTCGACGCATGGCGCATTGGCCATCACACTCTCGTGTAAAAATCGCAGGGTTTCGTTTGCGTCAAAACACTTGATCGCCAAACGGCACAATCGTTCGATCGGCGTGTCAACCGGCAAATAGTGAAGCGTCTTATCGATCATCGCACGAATGTCGTTATCAAAAAACGCCATCGCAGACATTGCAGAAAACATCATCTCCGCACCCACCGCTTGCTCGCCATGATCGAGTGTGCCATCCATGTACGCCATAGCCGCCGCGGTATCCGGATCGCCCGGATTCACGTATCCCCATATCTCGCTACGAATGGGACACCCCATGCCTGTCTTCCAAAACGCATTACTAAACACACCACATTCCGGCGGCTTGATGCCAAGTCGCCAGTTGCGTTTAAAAAGACCGTACTCACTAAACGGATACCAACAATGATCGAACCAAGCCTTCGCTAAATCTTCGACAGTGAAGGCCGCGCCTTTTTCCTCGAGCACTTTGAGCCACACCATTTGCAAATCGAGATCATCATTGGCTGGAATTTCGTCCGGAAAAAAATCATTGGGATCAATGTCGATCGGATGACGCTTGCCTTCAAAACGGACACCAATGGTGCCTCCAATACATTTACCAAGCCACCCTCCATACACTTTGTCCAGGTACTGCTCGTAGGTTATTTTCATAACAATATCTCCGTATCTAAATTCTATGATTATTCACGATTGACCTATATATAATGAAAAAAACAGCTCAACTCTTGGACGACACTGACAAAAACATGTAATATCCTGCCATATGAAATCGCGACGTAAGATCGATGTTTTTGCACGTGCACACGTGATTGCACAAGACGGGCCACCTATTGCCGTGGTGCCCAGCGCTCACCTGAAAAAATTCCGCCAACACAAACACGAGTTCGATGAACTGGTCATTGTGACGTCGGGCCAAGCCATGCACATTAGAAATAATGAAGCTCGCCGTGTTACTAAGGGCGATGTTTTTTTTGTGCCGGAAAACCAACCGCACAGTTACGAATCAGCCAATAAATTTAACATCATCAATGTCATATACGATCACACATTGCTCGATGTTGGATTTAATGATTTGCGTAGCTTGCCCGGCTATCACGCGATTTTCCTGCTCGAGCCGGAATACTTCGGCCATCTCGATTCAGGACGACTCCACCTGAATCCTTCCGAGTTGGAATGGGCGCTAACCCTGATTCGAAAAATTGAAACCGAACTGTCTGCTCGGAATCCCGGGTACCTGTTGGCTACCATGTCGTCGTTGTTCCAACTGCTCGTTTATCTATCACGAACCTATACAAACACGCACACCTCCGGCGCACAGCAGGTTTATCGCATGGGTACGGTGCTGAGTTTTCTGGAAGAAAATTTTGCTGAAAAAATGTCGGTACCTGCACTGGCGAAAATCGCTCACCTATCGCCACGACAGTTTCACCGAGTTTTCTGCCAAGTGACTGGCGTAACACCCCACCAATATCAACTGCAGCTACAACTTAAATATGCTCGAAAACTGCTCAGAAACAGCGATCTGAATATCGGCACCATCTCTGAAAAATGTGGTTTTGACGACGGCTGTTATTTCAGCAAAGTGTTTCGCAAAAACGTTGGCGCCAGTCCCCGGGCATACCGATCACTTGATTCGCATAACGCATAACAATTTTAGATCGGCACTACAAAAGCGATTGCTGTTTCATCCAATCCACCGCACGCTGCATGGTTTCCTCGGGCGTATAGCGTGGCTGATAGCTCAACTGTGTTTTGATTTTGGTGAGGTCTGGACACATGTGAGCTTGAAAATGGTAATGCGCTCCTACTTCAGGAAATTTGTTTTCACTGTAATCCTGCCACGTGCACAATTCGATGGGAATAGAACAACCATAAATAGCTGCATACGTCTGAATAAATTGCGTCGAGGTCAAGGCATATTCAGCACCCACATTAAATAGATGCCCATCGGCAGCATCACGTTGTGAGACGGCCAAGTAAAACCCCTGAGCCACATCGTATGCATCGCACGGACCAATCAAGGTGTTACCCAATTCGGGCAAAAAAACCGGCTCGCCGCGCTGATGTGATTTGTGGACTTCAATACCCCGACCGCCGTGGCCGTCGAGCGGAATTTTCCCTGGACCGCAAATGTTCGGCGGCATAATCGCGGTAAACGCGATCCCGTCACGGGCAGCTTGCTCTTGCATCTGTAACAAATCTGCATAGCGCTGGGCATAACTGTCAAACAAACATGGTGCATGCGTGCGCTCAGGCACGGGCACCACTTGCGAAGGCCCAAACATCCACTGCGAACCGCAAGCCACGAAATGCTTGCACGATGATCGCACGGTGTCATAGGTGGCCAAGGCTTTGCCACCGAGGATGTCGATGAACACCTCACAATTTTGCTGGCCGATGAATTCAATCCAACGTTCGCCGCCGTATTTTTCAACGACGACGTTTGCTTTGCGCCAAACATCATCTTGAGGAACTGCCGTTCTCCCTGACGAGATCACGGTCACGTCATGGCCATCACCAAGCAACATGGGAACCAACTGCTTGCCAATATGACCAGTACCACCGACGATAAAAATTTTCATATTAACCCTGTCAATCTGAAATTTAATGAAGCACGAGTTATCAAACGTGATTCACTTGAATCACCTGGGCTATACAGTTTACGGCAAATCCACACGGATCACTTCAACAGCAAACGCCGCATAAATCGTGATGTTTCGACGGGATCACCCAGCGCGATGAGCTCACCAATCGCCTGGCGATTTTCTTGGACGATCTTGTCAAACATGACCAGCCATTCGATACTTTCGCCAATGCAACTTGCCGCGTCTTCGCGATACGGATATTGATCCATGCTGAAGTAGCCGTCATAGCCACAACGATCAAGCCAATACAACATTTCAATGTAGCACACGGTGTGGACGCTTCCGACGATCATATCGTCGTCCCACACCGAATGGTTGTCGTTGAAATGCATATGCATGAGTCGGTTGCCTGCGCGTTTGGCCAGAACGATCGCTTCGCCGACATTTTCACCAGCATTGAACGCATGGCCGGTATCGATTGTCACGCCGACGTTATCGCAACCGGTTTCCTGGGCCATGAGCAACGTGTCGGCCATACGTGCGAGATAGCTATGGGTTCGTGGCTCACGCGGTTTGTATTCGAGGGCAAAACGAATTTTGGGATTCTCATTGGCAAGTGTTTGTATGGCTTCACAAAACCACGCGCGCTCTGATTCATAATCGGCCGTGAGTAAATAGTCATACCCATCCTGCCCGGGCCAAATATTGAGCAGGTCGCAATCCATCGACCTAGCCACATCACACATGGCACGCGTATCGTCAATGGCTCGCTGACGAACCGCGGCATCTTTACTGCTGTAACTGCCTTTGCTGAAAATTCGATCTGCAAACAGGTCAGGAATAATGGAAACACATTTCACGCCGTGGCCGTCAAGCACCTTGTGTATTTCACTGGCATTATCAGTTGTCACATCCCATGTCCCGACAAGTTCAATGCCCTTCACATGCGGCACGGCCACCGCCTGGGCAAGCATCTGCGTGGTGGTGGGGTTCTCTTTGTAACCCGTGCAAAAACGATCGCGCGTATTGCCGAGGTTGCCGAGAATGACTGAGTATTGACGTTCCATAATACACTCCTGAGTGAAGGGGAAAAACGAGTTTTACTGAAGTTTACTGATACTGTTTCCAGTGATAAGCCGGGGAGACACACAATGCAAACGCTCAACCTTTTTGCCTCGGCGCCATAGCGCAGCACTGTTCACCGCGTAGTCCACTTGCTTATCGAGTTGTGGATCGATACAGGCGATTCGGGGATGAGTGGACGTGAGATCATCAGCCAAGCCAAGCGCAACCAGTGAAACTTGTTGATGAATGCTGATGCCAAATGCCTGCAATACTTCGATGAGCGCGTTAGTCGTTTCGCTGCCAATGCAAATGACGGCGGTACACGGCAAGCCTCCAATTTTCAGATGGCGACTGATGAGTTGTTCAACACGATAGCGCATGGGTTTTGTCGATCGTGGTAGAAACCAGGTGTTTTTATGGCTGGCGGTACTGCTTTCAAAGCTGCGAACGATTTGCTGATCGATGGGCGACTTTGCATTTCTACCGATCAAAGCAATTTTGCGATGCCCGTTTTTCTGGAGCAAGTTTACAGCCATCTGTGCGGCCGCGGCATCATCGCACAAAACCGAATGCAACCCGATGGCCGTCAGATCATAACCAACGAGCATCAATTGCGGATGGGCAAGCATGGCCTGCGCCAATTCCCGTTCTCGCACATAATCACCCATCATCACCACAGCAGGCACATCAAGATCCGACAGCATGGCGATGGCGCGCGTAATGTCACTGGGCTGATTACCGAGCCGACGCAGATTGGCAAAGCAACGCCGCCGGGCCAACCGATGCGTAATCCTATCCACAAATGTGGTTTGATAAATATTGTCAGACTCACCCGCCAAAACGTTGACGCGGGGCTGATTCAACCTTTTGTTAATATCGACAGGCACATAGATGCCAACCCGCTCACGCTTGACAAGCAAGCCCTCATCCACAAGTGTTTGTACGGCCGAACGCGCGGTCATGTAACTGATGCTGAACTGCTCGGCCAATTTCCGCTCGGCGGGAATTTGTTCGCCGGGACGCAGTTTTTCGTGCGACAATTGCTGATGCAGATGGTGATACAACGACGCCTGTTTGCTGCTGGTCACAGACTTAACACTGGGCTTACGGCTGGGTTTAGAATTGGTTTTACTGATACCCATAAACTGAACGCCATGTTGGCACACTGAACTGACTTGCCTCGCCTTGGCTGGATTTGCCTGCACTTGGCTGGACCAACAGCCATTCCGCTTGCTATATTTCATATTATATAGCACAGCGTCAATAAACCCAATCAAGCCTATGGTGCCGAATTGGGACAAACCAAAAAATTACTCGAGAAACCCGTGAACATTCAATCGCATCTCACCGATCCACTCTCGTTAGCCCAACCCTTCTGGCGAACGCTCACGATGATCGGCGAATCCATTTTGCCTGTACGACGTGAACAGAATAATCCGGGGGACCAGCGTGATCAACGCGAACAGGACGGTAACGTTCATGTCAATCTGGCGTTTGTTCCGCGTGAAATGCCGACGATTACCTCCTGCACTTTGGATAAGACCTATCGGGCTAATGTCGATTTCACCTGGCAGCCCGGTACGCGACAAATCACGATCCCGCCGCAATCCGATATCCCTGTGGTGGCTGAAGATTTTTTATACCGCGAGGCTAATTCACAACCCTTTGGTCTCTGCCGTGATCGCGACAATGATATTTTTTTCACGGACGATGATGGCTACCACCAAATACAGTCGGCTGTCACTTACCCGCTTGAGTCGGATGATGATGTGATATTCGATGTCCCAGTCGATCGCCTGACACTGCCACGATTCACCATGCGTTTGAGTCACGCCTCACCCACCAAGGTGGTGTTACTCGGCGACAGCATCTCGCAGGGTTATAACGCCAGCGAATTTTGTGATGTGCCACCCCATATGCCTGCGTATGGCGAGCTGTTGTGCCATGCACTGGGCCAGCGTTTTCAGTCGCCGGTTGAGTTGGATAATCTGTCATTGAAAGGAATGACTTCAGAATGGGGGTACGATCAATCGGACCGCGTGATTCAATGTCAGCCAGACTTGGTGATTCTGGCGTTTGGCATGAATGATGGATCCGTCGGACGAACCCCGAACGAATTCAAGAGCACGATCAGTTCGATGATCAACACGATCCGAAGCAGTTGCAACGAGGTGGAATTCGTACTTGTCGCGCCCATGACGGCCAATGCCCAATGGATTAAAGCCAGCGATATTGATTTTTCACACTACCGCGACGAATTGGCTGACTTAACGGGCCCTGGCGTGGTACTGGCGGATGTCTATCGCGTCTGGCAATTACTGTTGAATCGCAAAACCTATTTTGACCTGACAGGCAACGGCCTGAATCACCCGAATGATTTTGGTCATCGCATCTACGCGCAAACGATCTGGGATGTACTCGTGCCATAACCCCCCGCCCCCCCCACGTTACCCCACCATACACACGCCCTCCCGCTTCCCGCCTCCCGCCTCCCGCACATATATACACCTTCTTGCCGACATCGCAAAAACAAAATGCATCAGGCATGGAGCGAACGGTAACCGGTGGGGTTCGTGCCATAAATCTGTTTGAACAACTTGTTGAAATGCTTGGGATTGGGAAACCCTGACATGGCTGCGATTTCTGACACATGCATTTCTGCATGTTCGACCAACATTCTACGAGCCACCTCCATACGACGATTGGTCAAGTATCGCGTGAATCCGATCGGCGAAAATTGCTGGAACAATCTGGACACATGATTGGGATTCAACCGAAATGTTTCGGACACAGATTCGCGATTGATGGGATCCTGGCAATGCTCGTCCACATAGGCACATATCGCGAGCCAGGTCATTTTGGCTTTGCTGGATTTTGTGGCTGTGGTCGTCAGTAAAAGTTGTTGTATATGGAACAACAAACACTCAGCCAACCGGGCCAGATGCATCGTTGGGTATGCGTTTACAATCGGCGTTTTCAAATAGTCAAGCAATAGCGATGCAGGGTAGAGCAGCGCATTGGGCACGTGAATAACCACGGGCGCCATGAAGTTATAAATTTTCTCCTGGCTTGAATTATGTATCGCCTGCTCAAAGGTGCTGTACTTGAACAACGAAAAATGTTCGCAGAGGTTGATGTGCAACACGGTGGCATCTTCCACGTAATACATTTCAAGCTGACACCCCGGACACACGAGCAACGCCTGGCCCGGCTGCAAGGCAACCTCTTGTATTTTTCCATCGCTGATGAAACGGTGATGACGCACGCCTTGCAAACAGACGATAAATCGTGGGTGATCAAATGTGTTGGCGTAATTGCTGATGTGCATCCGACTCGGATCGTTGGCCACGTAGACTTGCGAGAGCCCAATACCCGAGACGATGTCCGCCAGTTGAGTTTTTGTTACCACTTGATTCATCTGAAGCCACACAAACTTAATAATGCGATAAATTGAGAATAAATACCATAAAAATCAGCTTGATCGAACTATTCGCGCAACATTACAATACCTGGCACCGCTGTGAAAAACAAGATCAAGATCATGAAAAACGCCACCTTGACCAAATCGAACGCGACCGTCTGGAATCCCAGGATTGGACTGTGGCGTCGTCTAGGCAGTGGGCATTGTGTGAGCGTCAGTAAAAACCAGTCAGTGCATTCGGGTCCTGAAGCGGCCATGAAGTTGCTGATTTGTGCGCAACGAAATGATTTCACTGGTGTCAACGCCATGCGTGTTCTGGAAGGATTACGCAAGACACAATTCGTTGGCAACTCACCCAACCAAGGCGGGTTTCGATGGTACATCGAAGAAACCGACTTGCAGGATGACCATGCGGTTTTTTTCAACGGCATGAGCCTGTTGGTTTTGTGGGCGGGCCATTCTGACGCATTCAACACAGCCGAACGTTTATTGATGCGCGACATCTTGTGCGACGCGGGCCAATTCTGTTTGCAACGAATGAGACAGGACCGGGTTTACTATCCCAATGAATATCTCGGCTATGCCGTATGCGCTTATCTGGCCGCTGAGTTTTTTGATGACGCATCCAGCAGTCTGCCGGAAATCATTGAGCGGTTAGAAACGAGTATGGACTATTGGTTGGCCAACGGGTGGGGCTGGGGTGAACACCTGAGTAACATCTATGGCCGAGTGTGTCTGGATGAGTTGTCGATCCTGCTCTTGTTTGCTGAAAAACTGCCTGACGTTTTACATGCGAAAGCGAAACAACTGTTTATTGACTTGCACCGCCTGGAAACAGAATTCCACAACGGGCCACGCGTCCCCACGATTCGTGATTATTCTTTTACCAATATCCCACGCGGATTGTTTTATCCCGATCTGATCAAGCCCTTGCCAACGGACATGACTTTTGAACCCTATCTGGGCGAAGGCAGTCGACTGCCGGTTTGTTCTGCACCATTCCTGACCGCTGCAGCGGAAGTATGGTATCCCCTGGGTGCTAGTCTTCACCAGAACGGTTGGCACGACAAGCTTGGATCGATGCTTAACCATGATCGCCCAACAAGTACGCCCGCCAACGATGACGTCGAGCCGATTGAGTTTACGACGCAATGTTTCAACGATATCACCGCTCATAGTTATGTGAATCAAAACGTGCGCATGGGAAGCCTGTCCGAGTTTCCCATCATGCCGACGATGGAAGGATTAAACGCGGGACTGTCCTGGCAATGCTTTCCGATTGCCACATGGGTGCAATCACACCTGTGGTCATACATGCAATGGGCAACCGTGGAAAACGGCACAAAACGCTCACACCCAGCCCGCGAAAAACGCACCGCCTACCTGCACAACTCGCTGACCGATACCGTCATTCCACCGCTGGTTGGTCGAACGTATTGCCTGCAGCATGGCCCCGAATTGTTGTGCTTGCGATACATGCCACGCCTATCATTACGTTGGCAATCGTTGGTGGATCAGGTTCGTTTGATCCATGATCCAAGTGTGAGAATGCATCAAAACAATTTTGAGCACTGGTGCAGCTTGGAAGTCAGCGCCGATGATCGGCGATTGTATTACGCCCACACCGCACCCCCGCAATGGCGTAGTCCGACGCCAGTATTGAAACCGGCAAAGGCGATAGCTGAATCAAAAACTCACGAAATGACCGTGCCGTGGGCAGTAGAATATCTGGCTGACCCCGCGATATCGATGCCGATTGCTGCATCCATCTGGGCGGTGTCCCTGGACAAAGCCATCGAATCGCAACCTGTGTTTCAGACCCTACCCACCACGGTACAAGCGCCGCCAAACGTCGACACGCCTGCGTTTACACTGGAATGGCGCATGGCCCGGCATCATTGGAACGTCGTGGTGGATTTAAACAGTCCCATGCCACTGCGTGAATGTTGATTATTAAAGCGCTTCCCGACGTGTTGCATTGAATCGAGTAGAGCGCAAGTTCACAAGGAGTTTTTCAAAATGTCACCCAGACGTGCATTTACATTAATCGAATTACTGGTTGTCATTTCCATCGTGGCTTTATTGATCGCCTTGTTGTTGCCTGCACTGGGGCAGGCCAAAGCAGTAGCGGTGCGCACCTCGTGTCTGTCTAATACGAGAAGCGTCATGATGGCCAACCATTTGTACCTGAGTGATAGCGATGGTTATTTCGTCGGTCAGGACACGTCATTCGGCGATATCGCGTACGGCGATTGGAAAGACACACCGACATGGACGGGGCGTTTGAGTCGCTATTTAACGTCGTACGACATTCTTGAATGCCCGGTGAATAACGAGCAAATCTCCGTGCAGTTTTACCATTCACCGTATGGCGATGTGTCCTTTTATCTGAACGGCGTGATGAACTATGCACGACTCAACGATATTGCGGACACATCAAATACGATTGTCATCTGGGAAGTTTGGCTGCGAGCCGCGGCTGGGTGGGCGCCTCGATTTCCCAACTATACGTCACCGGGCAGCGGCGTCTTCGACTACGACGCCAGCGGCTATAACTTTCCCACAGAATACATGGAATACCGCGAACTACTGGGCACATTTCCCGCTCACAATGGCGGGCACAATGCGGGGTTCGTCGATGGACACGCTCAAACACTCAAAGCCACGGACTTCACTCGGGGCATGTTTGATCCTGAGCTATGAGATCCAAGCAAAGTACACTCATAGGTCGTACCGATTTAAACCAACAACTCTGTGTCTTGAGGATTGACCAGTCGGTTATATGCCTCCCACCTAGAACTCGCGCGTTAGCGGCCGTCCTTGGGCGGCGCGTAAGTCAGGGTTTATTGACGGCCACACACCGCCCAAGGACGGCGGCTAACGATGAACCATTAACCACGAACCTTGCGTGTGCTTTTTTGTGTGATGCGTATTACTGGTTTTCCAATCAAGCCGCCTTGCAACGCTCTCTTAAAAATGACGTCATGAATCATGTCGTCCCCAACCAGGCTGAGGCGTGTTTGAGATCAGGCTTATCCCATCAAAAGGATGTGTCTCCGAATCACTGACGCCGTCTCTGCGCCATGGATGGCCGAAGCGATCACGGGCAACGTTTCTAAAGAACGATCCATGCCAAGAAGTACCAGTGCAATATTTTTGCCCGACAAGCAAGAGCTGTTACTGATTGGCTTGCTTCGGCAACGAAGCGTGCGATAGTCCAACTTGCCTGCTACCGAATAGACGCGTCGGCATAACTCCTCACTGACCGATGGTTCGTCATTGGAAATTCGGGCAACCTTCCCAATCGAAACGCCAGCATCCCGAGCAATGCTGGCAACGGTTGTTTTCATGGGAATTGATTCTGAGCGAAGCCCACTCCACGCCAAATGTATTTCACGAAACAGAATGAAATTAATTCCGTCAATTAAGTTTTCCGGGTAATCCAATCACGCAATTCAAAATCACAGCCTCGTACAACACACGCAAATATTTGATACTAAATTGTTTAATGTTCTACATAGGGTTTCTACGCATAACGAATCCGTACCCTGAAAATTAAATCAATTTATTTCGAAATAATTTTCCCACAAGTCGAGGCTCCAAAAGACAAAAGACGGCCCCGCGTGATATTTTTTGCTTGACACCCTTGAAGACCACTGTTGTATATGTGTAATCACTTAGCCCGGGCCACTTCATGCTTATCCGAATTGAAAAAGCATCCAGCGTTCCGATCAGCCGCCAGATCGTGGGCCAATTCAAAGCCCAATGTCTGGCAGGTACGCTTACGCCGGGCCAGCTAGTCCCTTCTGTCCGTGAATTAGCACGCGAGTTGGCGGTCAACCAGAACACCATACTTCGTGTCTATGAAATGCTGACCGCTGACGGTTACCTCGAACGTCGGCACGGCTCGGGAACATTCGTGGCCGACCATCCGCCCATTCGTGAATTCAATAAACAACGTCAGCAATTCGAAGACGAGCTAGGCCAGGTTGCTCGAACAGGCCAGCTACTCGGTCTCGACGACGATCAACTGCGCATGCTCTTCGAACGCGCTCTGAAGCAAATCAACAATCCAACCAACACCTCGCACTCCACAACGTCCTCACCTCCTCGCACTCAATCCGACGGGAACCAATCATGACCAAGCAACCCGACATTCTTGTTCGTCACGTGGCAAAATCTTTTGGCCGTAAGCCAGTGCTCAATGATGTTTCATTGACGATTGCACCAGGTCAAACTTTTGCATTACTCGGTAGAAACGGTGCCGGCAAAACCACGTTGTTACGATCACTGCTTGGCCTTCTCAAACCCGATGCAGGACAAATAGAAATACTCGGCCAAACCCCATGCCGTCACGCCATCGATATTCGGCGCAGGGTGGGCTATCTCGCAGAAGATCAAAAAATGTTCGGCTGGATGACGATTGAACAGATCACACGATTCATGGCCCGTTCTATCCGTCATGGGACGATGCGCTAGCCCATCGCCTTACGCAACAGTTCGAATTACCACGCACCACGAAAGTCAAGCATCTTTCAAAAGGCCAAGGCGTGCGTGTTGGTTTAATGCTCGCTCTGGCTCATCGACCTCAAGTTGTCATCCTCGACGATCCCGCATTGGGCCTCGATCCAATCATGCGCAAAGAATTCAATCGCGACTTGATTACGCACCTGCAAGGCGAAGGTCGCACCGTGTTGTATTCATCACATTTACTGTACGAAGTCGAACCCATCGCTGACCAGATAGCAATACTCGACAAGGGGCGCATCGTTGTACAAACACAAACCGATGCACTGCGGTCCAAGGTTAAAAAAATAGTCATGGATGAACAATCATACGCCGCCCTTCCGGGCACGTTGGCACGGCTCGATGTCCAACAAGACGGCCCGCGCATTGCCGTCACGGTGTCCGATGCCTCATGGGTGATCGACCGTTTACGGCAAGCGCGGGCAACGTTTGATGTGGTGGACCTGAATCTTGACGAAATTTTTGAAGCCTACGTCATCGGCCGACCCACAACACAATCCTCAACCATGCAATCTGAAAAGGTAGCGGTATGAAACACTCTGCGATCCGCAAACTGATCTGGAAAGAACTACGCGAGAATGCATCGGGCACGGCACTGGGGATATTTATTCTGTGTGGTTTCACCGGGGTGGCGCTACACTCGCGAATCATACCCGACAGCGAGGTGTTGATATTCTGCGCCATGATGGCTGTCGTGTTGAGCGTGTTTTTTGCTATGTGGCCGATCGCAGGTGATCGACGCGAAGGCACAATAGGCTTGTTGTTATCGCTTCCCATTCACCCCTGGAAAATCCTGATGATCAAAGCCTTGGTAACCGCCGTGTTACTGACACTACCTATCCTGATGGCGTTAACAATGTTTGTAGTTATCGCTGGCGATCGCGAAGCTTCAACTGAATTCATGTTCCGGTTTTTCAAGTTTCTGTCACCGATTTGTGTCGGGGTTTATCTTTGGGTGCTATGCCTTGGTGTTCGCCAACCGAGTGAAGCACGTGTGGGATTGGTGGGAATGGGTGTCATACTGGGCGGCGGAGGATTGATAGGGCTTCTTGCGGAATGGGATACATCGTTCGCTGTTGCCATCATTCGCTGTACACCACTGGGGTGCATGGAATTTCTAGAACGACGCAGCATCACCACTACCCAGCTAGTCCAAATCATCGCGGGCAATGCGGTCACACTAACACTAATGATTAGCTGGGCAATGTGGCGTTTTTCCAAATTATCACGAACCAAAGGATGACATGATGAAAACCGCAATAACTCGATCCCTGTGGTGGAAAGAATTACATGAATCCCGCTGGGCGTGGTACGCTGGCGCCACGATACTGCTCGTATTTCCACTGCTACAGGTTACGATCAATTGCTGGACATACGCCGAGCATGTACAACTGGATACTTGGCGTTATTCGTATCGACAGAATCTGGCTCACATCGCATATGGCGGCGGGGCATTTTTTGCGTTAATGATTGCGATCATGATCGTAAGCCGCGATGTGAGCGACACACATGTCGAACCCTGGCGAACCTTGCCAATACGTACCATATCATTCATCCTGGTAAAATTTACTGTCGGGTTATCGATCCTACTGAGTGTATTGACCACGCTCCTCATCCTGCAAGGCGTGTTTGATTGGATATTACCAAACTCATATCAGATTGGTTCACGACACCCTCTGTCTTTCTATCTTCTCCGAACGTTTCTGTTTGTGGGCGTGACACAGATATCGATTCATACTGCGATTTATGCTGCGACATTCGGTCTGGCATGCTGGACGCGACGCGCTATCCCGGCGATGTTCCTTGGCTGCATTGTCGGGTTGCTGATCTATTTTGCGCCTATATTGGCACCCTCCCTCAATTTCATGAATCCATTCGATTTTCAGCGCCATGCGATGCGGATCAATCCTTTGTGGACGATCGGCGGCGAATTGGTCATCTTCGCAATTGGCCTTGGCTTGGCTTTGGTCGTCACGATCAAACAATGGCAGCTGCGATTGGGGGTCACGCAATTGGCCTGGCTTTTCGCCATTGCTGGCTTGGGTTTATTTTCTATCGCAGCGGTACAGGTCGGCAACAACCTCTAAGTCGATCACATCATCCCGTTAACCACGGCTGAACACATCAAGAATCAATACCCGACAATCGATCTGATTCACCAAAATGGTCAAGGCGTGGCTGTCGTAAAACGTGAATGGACACTACCTGTTGAAATCCGAAAACTCAATCTAACGGCATCCCATTCATTTACATTAAGTACGGCATCGTTACCAACAATTATGACAGATGATCGTAGTAATCTTGTGGCATGGTCCGCACATCACCCCGACCTGGTGTACATGATCGAATCAAAAGGCGAACGATCAAAACAATACCCCCAATGGAATATCAACGAGATCAATCTTGTCACTGCTCGCTTTAGCCAACAGGGCAACCAGGTTACAACGCTGGCACGCACAAAACTCAACAACTTCCAGCTGTTTAAAAATGCTCACGACAATCCCAGCGTCAAAATTATCGATGGCGAACTATGGGTAACCGGCCATATAATCAAACCCAAAGGGTTAACCAACATAACCAAGTCCAAATCGTTCAGAGGTACAGGCATCTGCTTGATACGTTTCGGTCTGGACGACCCGACCAAACCGATGCGAATCGCAAGCTATGAACTGCCCGGCTTCTTTGGCATGGTGGCGAACGTGAGTGGTCATAACACAACGATGGACCGACAAAAATGGCCACGCGATGACGGCTTGGATCGCGAGACTTATGACAAAGTTTACGCACATGTGAGCCAACAAATAACACCACACTTTTGGCAAAACAATCGAGTGATCGCGTACATCAAATCAGGCATCAAAGTCTACGAACCAACCAACAAACGCCCCTTTCGCCTGGTTGATGAATTATTGCCGTCACCTCTGGAAAAACTGATCGATGCCAAAACGATCGATTGGTTGTTACATGAAGGCCTGCTATATGTCCTAATCAACGAGCCTCAGTCAGGCGTCGTCGTATACGACGTGCGCCCTGATCATCCGTTACGCAAACTCGGATACTACTACGCGCCCAATGAAATACTGCGAAAAATTACCGTGATGGATGACGGCCGTGTGGCATTGGTTGGAAAAAACATACACGTGTTAGCGGCCCTGGATCGTAAACTTGCCCAACACTGATCTTTCCCGCATATCCTCAGATACCACGTCGTTTTATCTTCCACTCAACACCAGCCACAACTGTAATATCGCAAACTTGTCCCCGCTATTGCCACTTGGCCCGACTAAGATTACTGACTGTTCACTGCGATCCGCCCACAAGACGGCCCACTGCCCACGTAACAAACGCAACGTCAACGCGCGACCGCCTTCTTTCACACGCTCGGTCGTTGATACCAACATCACCTCGCGATCATTGGCCGCAACCAGCCAATCATCATCCCACCATGCACCCGATCGCATCTCGGCCCCCGCAGTGATTTCATCCTCACCCATCAAATGCTGCAACACCATCTCGTCGCTTATCACATCGTAATACGCATACCACCCCAAGTTTGGCGAAAGCGCTTCCAATATTCCCGCATGGCAATGCTGCGCGTCATAAATTGAACTCGGTAACTTTATGGCTCCCACGCGCCGCGCCTCTCGCGCACCGATTTGCCAGCGCATCAACCATCCTTCCGCCTTTTCATTACCTTTATTCAATCTCAAAAACAACAAGTCCTCATCACCCACCCACCTAGGATATATCGCCGTCTCCCCCGCCACTTTCCACGAATTGCCCTGCTTTTTTTCCTGTGCTTTTTCCCCGGCAACACCCACTTCATCTTTACCCGCATCACCATTGCTACGATCTTTATCATGCGGGCCTGCCTGCACCTGTCCCGTCGCCAAATCAACCACAAAAACATTCGCATCGTCTGCCAACTCACCATACCCCACCACTGCCACTTTTTTTCCATCGCCACTCACCGCTGGCATCAACATATGACGTAACCCCACAGCCTTTCGCTGAACCGTACCCGTCTTCACATCATAAATTCCCAACGCACATCCATTGACCTGGTCATACGACACAAACAGCAACTGCTCACTATCGCCAAACCACACAGGCCAACATGCCCCACGTTTCGCCACGAGTGTCGCTTCACCACCACCAATCGGTCGCACTGCCAACCCGACTGCATCCAACCCGCGGCCCGTTACCAACTGATCAAAATCCACCGCTAAATCGACGGCCAACTCGTCTCTAGCTTTTTCAACTCCTGCAACATGATCCCAATCAGCCCCATTCACCAGATAGGCAATCCACTTGCCATCCGGTGAAACACGTGGCAATTGCAACCCCACATTTTCAATCTCACCCCGACTCGAACCCATCGCGGTCACGCCCATCGAATACACCTGCGTCTTGCCCAACGCCCCCCCCACTTCCTCGGGCTTCGCGTCTTCATCACTACGCACCGCACGTATCAACTCGCCACGCGGTTCACCCATCGGCTTCGCGCCCGCTTCTTCCCAAGCGGGCAAAACTCGACCGCCACAACCCACTAATAAAAAAACAACGCCCCCATACACCACCCCCAACAACCAGACCCGCATTAAAAGTATCATGCCTGTACCTGTCTTGCTTTCACATACAAATTTACCACTACAACAAATCACAGATGAGAAACCTAATCACATCCACAATTATTTGTGGTGCCAAACCATAACTTTAAAGCCAAGCCTTTCACGTCAGCTCTTGCAGCTTGCATTAATCTTCTGAATCTACGGCGTCACTTGGCTTTTGTAATGCCTCACCTTCACCTTCCTTGGCTTTAATCTCCGTCATCGTGCCACGAATTCGGTCTAACCATTGTCGATTCGATTCGCTCAAGTCAATCGCATCATCACTTGCATGATTTACGATTCTCGGCGTTATAAACGCAATAACTTCGCGGTTGCGCACGCCTTTATCAGTATTCCTGAACAAACCTCCGATTAGCGGAAGATCACCAAGTATGGGAAATTTCCGAATATCTTTAAAATCTTCCTTCCGCACGATCCCACTGATAATCACCGTTTGCCCATCTTTCAATGTCACATGCGTGGTCGTCTCGCGTCGATTAAAAATGAAATTGCCAAACACATTTTCGCCCCCCTCAATGCGCGACAATTCCAAATTGACTTCCAGATCAATATCACCCTCCTGCGTGATATGAGGGCGAACATGCAACCGTGTTCCCACTGACCGATAGTCAAAACTTCGCGTCACATTACTCGCATTATCGCCTGGGGTAATATCTCCGATCACCACAGGCACATCCTGGCCATCAAAAAAGTGCGCTTCCTGATTGTCTGATGTATAGACCCTTGGCTCATTTAATATTTTCAGGTCTATCTTACGCACCAACAATTGCAGAAGAAAATTCAAATCAATCCCAGCATTTACCACGCCTCGGCCACTCGAAAACATCTGCGAAAAATCAACACTTCCAGATCCGCCAATCGCCTGATCACCCAACCGCGTATCGGCCAAAATACTCGGGTCAGACGCAAAACGTATGCCCAGCGTCGTCTCATCATCATGCTGCACTTCCGTGATAATTGCATTGATCACCACCTGTGAACCTGGCTTATCCAATTCATTAATCAATTTTTCCATGGGCTCGTAGTACGCACGCGGAGCCATAACCATCAGCGCGTTGCGACGGTTCACCGGCACAAAACGCGGCTTACCTATCAGATTGCTCGTCGGCTGTTCATCGGCCGTCGGTCTTGACCGCGCCCACCAGAATGTCATTGCATTGGCAGGTGCATCCTGATTGTTCCCGTCTCGATTGTTATTCTGATTATTGTTCTGATTGCCTGAATTATTTCCCGAAGCCACGCTTGATGCGGTTCGAAATCGATCGCTCAACCCACGTGCTGTCCGAATGATCGATGCTGAGGTACCCGGCTCAGAAAACATGGCGTTCAATTGCTCTGCAACATCTTCCGCATTCGCATGCTTCAACTCAATCACCAACGGCAAACCCGCAACCTGAGGCTGATCGATCTGCGCGATCAATTTATCAATAACCTCATAGTTCGCGGTGGATTTCGTCGACACCAATAAGGTATCTGACCCGCGCAATGCCTCAAAACTGAATTGTCCGAATAGACGCCCCACCGGATTTAAACTTTCTGTCGTGACGTTACCACTCCACCATGAACCTGACGTCCGCGTCGATGACTTCGTAAACATATTTTCCAGTAGCGTCTTGACCTGCACAGGGTCTGTATATTTCAGAGTGTAAACCTTCGGTGCAACTTCGCCCAGATCCACCGGCTTGTCCCACTGCTCTGCGATCAATGCCTCAATCCTTGCCATACGCACTGGATCGGTCATGACCGTCACTGAATTACGTTGTGAATCTGCCGTCACTTTCACCCGTTCTTCCTGGTTCCCACGCCGACGGTTATACCCACCCCATGGATTGTAATTGTTCGAACCACTCGCCTCGCTGAACAATTCTTCGATCTTCGTTTTTACATTTTCCGCGCTGTCATATTGCAGACTGATTTCTTTCACCATCTGGTATTGCGATGACTCCACATCCAACTTCGTCATCAATGTCGTTACCAAATTTCGTCCTCGCTGCGATCCATAGACCAACAGTTGTCGCGATTTCAGGAAAGGAATCACGCGCACGCTCGTCTTCACTTCCTGATCCGGCATCGCTTCAATCACCTGCGTGATTTGCGCAGCCAACTCACTGATATCCGCATGTTTCACATCAAAAATCGCATACGGTTCATCTTGTTGCCTGGGCTTATCAAGCTCTTTGATCCATCGCTCGACCTGTTCCATCACGCTCGGCGCCGCAACCGCAAGAATCCAATTTCGCCCAACATCTGCGTGCAACAAAATCGGCACATCACTTCGCTCCACAAATATCACATTAGCCCCACCATCCCCTCTCCCACCACCACGTGCACCACCACTCTTATTGCCCCCTCCTCCGGAAAACACCGCCTTCGCATCACCACCCAACGTCCCCGCAATGATGATCCGAACCATCGACACGATTTCGCTCGCATCACCTCGTTCAATATGAAATATTCGTTCGATTGTTTGACCAGCTCGCGGCACATCCAGTCTTGCCACCATCGCCTCAATCCGCGATAAGTTGACCGCCGCATCCGTGACCACCAATCGTTTCACATTTGGATCAGCCATCACAAACGCGTAATCGGGCAACAACGGCATGATCAAATCTTTCAATCGCGTCACATCAAAATGTTCGACCTCAAAAACTTTGTCCACAATTTCCGTTGGGTCTTCAACATCACTCACGCTCTCATCCGATTTCACCACACGGCGATTAATGCGCTTGACCTGTTCAATCGGTAAAAATTCGATTCGCTTAGGCCCCTCCAACATAATCACCCCTTTTTTTCGCAATGCTGTCTTGATCAGTTCAAAAGCTTCTCCTATTGGCATCTTGTCCTGGGCCAATATCGTGATGCTTGTGTTCTTAATTCCATCATCAAGGATTACTGGCTTACCCAGTTCACGCATAAAAAATTGCGCCAACTGCTCCATTTTCATATCACGAAACGCCACGGAAATCAGCTTCTCTTCTACCACCGTTTCGGGCGGATTATTTTCTACACTTGGTGGAGTTTTATTTTTTGTTTCTTCTACCGTTTTTTCTTCTTGCGTTGCTGGCGCTTGACCATCATCATGGTTAGCACTGCCCGGATTTTCACCCCAGGCACGTCCCTCCAACATGCCCAGCATTAATAACAAGACTATTGACCAACACATCATATTTTTTGCTTTTAATTGCATTAAACACTCCGTCCGCTTTTGACTATCACATCTCATCCACCGGAATCCCTGCTTACCCGGTATCAAAAATTCACATTCGCACTTTCGCACCTTGGCGACCCAAAACTTTTACGTCATCTATTTTTTGCACCGGCAATTCGTTTGCCGATGGCTTTTCGTCGGTTGATACTGCACCTTGGTCGTCATTCGTTTTTACCTTGTCACTCGAGGCCACCGCAGCTTCTTTTTTGGTTTTCTCTCGTTCGTATGAGCCCTGCCCGCCGAACACACCGATCCGGATTGTCTGTCCTTCATGTTCCAGTTCAACCCAGTCGCTTCCAATCGCCTTGACGGTCGCGCCACCAAATTGCCCTCCCACTTCGACATCCTGTCCACTACGGAAAAACACTCGATCACCCAATACGCCTGCGATACTTCGAAAACCCTGAGGCGGTGGGGGCGAAAACATATATCGCTTCTCAATACGTGCAAGTGCCGCTTTACCAGCATCGGCACCTCCATGGATTTGACGCTTATCCTGCCGAACATTTCCCTCGGCTTTCAATCCTACCGTCCCAACTTCCTCTGACTCCACACTGGTGTTCCCACTCACCCCTCCATTGGTTCGCGTGACAATCTGCCTGGCCCGCTCTTCAAAATTTTCCACCACCAGCAATCGATCGCTCACCAGAAATGTCACATATGCTCCTGCCGACAACAGAAGAATCAAGCCAACCCATATCGTTTTTTTCATCATCACTTCATTCACGATCGTCGATCCTCCAGCGCTGGCGTCGCTACCACCAAACCCACCGCCCATTTATTGCGTTGACCCGATTTTTCCATCGTCACATCGAGACGTTCGATCACTGTGATTTGCTCCGTATGCGTCAATTTCTCGATCATCTTGCCGACCGCATTCGGCTCGCACGTCGCCTGAACGCGTAATGAAATCATCGAAACCCCCGACACAGATCGCACACGCCGAACAGCTTGTACATCGATCGATTGCACATTTACACCGCTTTGTTTCAATGCCTTTTGGATTGATGCCGGAAACGCAACACGCACGGCATCGACATCTAACAATTCTTTCTCAATCGCATCGCCATATTTTCCAAGCAAACGAGTTATCATCGCATCACGTCGATCCAGGCGCCTCTCCACATCAGACAACATCGCCTCATGCGCCACGACTGCCTCACGCATTTCTCGCCATTGCTCATAGCTCGGCAACAACACAAAACGTAGCAGTAATGCCACACCCAACAAAACACTCCCGATCAACACCGCTCGTCGGTCGCGTGAACTCATACTCATGACTTGCTCCTTATCGCAGCCCGAGTTTTGGCTTCAATTGCTTGCTTCTCTGCTTTGTTTTTCTCTGCCTCAACGGTTGCCGTCTTTTCTTTATTTTTCATATCCAACGCGCTAGGCTGAGTTGTCGGCACCACTATTTTTTCCTCTAACGTTTTCACCTTTGATTCATTGCGATCTTTCTTCTCAGCATTTACTTCTTTCTCTTTTTTCTTTTTGGTTCTGGGATGATCAGCCTTTTCCTTACGTTCATGTTTCGTCTCGGTTTTGGGTGATACAAATGCTCCCAAATATCGAACCGATGGCTGTGCCACAATTTCGTATTGCGTCTTATCCCGCCCTATCTGTTTTTGCGTTTTCAATCGTACTGCGGCCAGCGTTTTTGCTTTAGCTAAATCCGCCACCAGTTTGCTGACCTGGTCAGTACCTCGCATTACGCCGACAATTTCCATCGATCCTGAAATATCGTAATGCCACTCATCAATCTGAAATCCCGTAGTCAATTGGCTGATCTCATCGAGTATCGCCAACGGAGTCGGGCCAAACGTTTCCAGGTAGCGTCCTAACGCAATTTGCCGATCGATCTTTTGGTTCATTACTGATCGCGCACTGTCATCGTCCAAAACACTTGCCTCGGATGTTACATCGTCGCGCCAACGATCCAATGCTGACGACGCGCGGTAATCCAAACCATATAACAGTCCACACCCCAACACGCACCACAACGCAGCGACCATCGACCAACGCTTTAATCGCTTAATCGTCCGTTCTTTGCCGTCGTCATGCGCCAAATAAACCACTGCCCCAATATCTAGCAAGCCCGCCGTCGCCGCGCCCACACATAATAATTCATCCCCATCTTTCAACGAGTCAGCCATTGCGCCAAACACTTCTTTTATCGCCACACGTTTCATCCCCCACTTCTCAGCCAAACCATCGCTTAAATCACCACTTGCATCTGCATCCACGATCACCACATGTTTGGGGCGATTTACATTCGGTAGCTTGCCAACCACATCATGCCACGCCTCATCGACCTCATCCTTAAAATCATTTTCATCAAGCCCCCTATCCACGCGTGCCATTGACTCAACCCCATCAACACCCACCACCATCAAACTCACACCGCTCTCATGTCGCCAAACGATCAACACACTCTCATCATGTCCCGCTCCAAGATGACGCGTGCCCGAAACCATAGCCAGCCCCCCCAGCGCCATCTCTCCCGAAATCGCGCCTTGCAACGTCACCCCTGCCCCATACCGTTTTTGCAATGCCTCTAGTACTCCCCGCCGAACAGCATAAACCCATGCCCCTTTTTTCGACGCATTGCCTTCGCCGTCCGTTTTAGATATGGCATGTCCAACGCCACTACGATTACCCCTCTCCCATCCCCATCTAATTTGATCCACTTGTCCTGGAAACATCGATTCCATCTGCACGCCTAACATTTTCTCCGCTGTACCCGCATCAATGTTTTCAGGCAACACAACCTGCTTATGCAAACTGCGCCCATCATTTACCACGCTGATCATCGGCAACTTCCGCTGATCTTGCACCAACATGCCCATCAAACGACTCATGGCCTCAGCCCGATCACCAGACAGCACATCCACTTGATGTCGTGCCACCACTTCAACCTCATCACCCAAACCACGACGAACCACAGCGGCATGAATCACACCCATGGATTCATGCAAGCCGATCATGCCATCGTTATGTTGTTTTACATTTTTCATATATGACTCATCATTCGCGCTCATACCAGTACATCACCCGCGGAATCTGCCCTCTCCCGCGATCGATCACCGCTTCAATCACACGTCCCACACCCGACGGCGTTGACCCATAGCTCACCACACGAAACACATTCGAGCGTAAGGTGATTGATTCCGCTATCGCTCGAAAAACCTCATTCGACACCACGTTTTCCTTGACTAAAATGCCAAACGTTGACAGCCCCCCATGCTGTGCCCGTACACTAATCAGACGATCAACATCCTCATCAGTCATCTTTGGCAATGTCTTCAAAACTTCACGGCTGGCCGTATTGATATTGATCCGCGCGGGCAATTGCTCGTCTTCGCTCACCGTTATTTCGTCATAATTTTCCGCCAGCCATTCCAAAGTGATCTGCGATATCTCATCCTCTTCCGCAGGACCGTTCCCGCGTTCACCTTCCAAATCGAACAACGTCTGAATTTCATCCGCTCGCTCAACCACCCGCTCTGCCAGTGACGCGCTCATGCCCAATCGCGTCTGCAACGTCGTTCGGTTCGTCTGCTTTACATTCACCCGTTCCTGCCCGGACATGGTCTGATTCAACTGATAACTGTAGACCGTCGTATCAGCCAACAACCCCGCTCTTCCATTTTCTCCGACTTCCTGAGACTCAGCACCAAAAAAATCATCGGGCTCAATCCCCTTCACCAACAACATCTCACGGACCGTCTGCATCGGTCCGTTGCGTATCTCATACGGGTAGGGCAACTGACTGTAGTAGCGCCATTCCGCGCCGCCGGGTTCCGATTCCTCGTTCGTATCTCGCCAATCAATCATCGACGCGATCTGTTCCTCGCGAATGTCGGGGAGTTGTCCCAGCACCTCGCGACTCGCGGAATTCACATTGACACGCGACGCCTCATCATCCAGACCATAACGCACTTCACCAGCACGCCCCCCGGACGCTCTGGATACCGATGCCACCGAGTAAACAAATCCATCCGCCAACTCAAATCGATCGAAGGTCATCGGATCGTCGTACCAGAAATCGCTTGACATATCCGCCGAGGTGATATCCGTCGCCAACACATAGATCGCTTGCTCAATTCCCGCTCGCGCCACCCACCGTGCACGCACACGATCCAACTCATTCTGCCCGCGTGCCGAGCCAACCTGCACCACACGATTCAATCCCACAAGCATCAGTCCTGCAATCAATACCAACCACATCACCAACACCAACACCGCTCCCGCACGCTTGCGATCACGCAAACCGAGCCAAACACGGCATTCTTTGCTATTCAATTGATCGCATCCATCACTCATAAAAATCTCAAACGTTTCAATCATCACTCGGATCGTTTACTATCAAATCGCGCAGTCCTCACCAACATCGAATACGACGCCACCTTCATCACCTCCGCATCCTTGTCTTTCATAATTCCCAACTTGATGCGCACCGCCTCCGGAACTGCCCCCAATATCACAGGCCATTCAGGCTCCCATGTCACGCCATTGAAATATTCGATATCCAACGAAACAACGCCCTTCGCCACACGATCAACCACACCGCCTCCATCAGGCAATTCATTTAATGTTGGATCAATACGTCGCATCAACATCGGCGCTTCACCGCGCACGACGGAATCCACACTAAACTCAATCTCCCGTACGTCCGACTCTGGCTCACCGTTTCGCACCACCGCGTGACTCACCACCTGTAATCGCAACCGGTCTGCTGGCCGACCATCTAATGTTTCATCCAACCCTTCAAACAACACCGACACCTGTTCATCCTGTGGCCGATAGCAATTGCGGATGGCCATGCCCATCGCATGCAGCGCGTAATTCGCTTCCGCGGTATAGCTCGACACGCGATCCGCTCGGCCTCGGGCCTCGCTCAACTGCAACATCAATCCCGACGCGGCCACCCCAATCATTCCCACCAACCCGACCGCGACCATGGCCTCCACCAACGTAAACCCTCGTCCTCTCACAATCCCATATCCCATGCCGATATCTCCACGCGCTATAGTCTCCACCGGTTTAGCGCGCACGAGCCGCCGATGGATTACGGCAACACCAAACGACATGCATCTGCTCTGAATCATCAATACCTCAGGCATTCAATTCGTCATTCGTGGCTTATCCCCAATTCATCCCACTGTAAAAAACCGCCACGCGAACCCGGCGGGTCATACAACATCGTGTAACCTGCCACCGACTTTTCGCCACGACTGGTTTTCCAACGAATCGTCGGCGTTACCCGATACAGGTACGCGCTCAATCCTTCCTCTTCAATCTCAACCGACCAACTGAACCGATCGTCTAATTCACCTTGAACAGGTCCTTCCGCACTCAGGCGCCCAGGGCCAATCATATCGATGCGTGTCATCACTTCATCCAGCCAAAGCGCCGCTTGTTGACGATCAAGCATCGCTTCGCTCGCCGAGACCGATTGGCCTACTGTCATCGCAATCAGTGATCCGAATATCGCCAACACCATCCCGGCCACCAGACATTCGATGACCGTAAATCCACCACATGCCGACACGTCACGCTGCCCCCTGCGATTCAATACAAACTTACGCATCCAGGTCCTCCCGCAAGTTGGGCAATTCATTCACTGCTTCCCCCACCAGTTCTGCGCGCCCCGTGCTCCCATCAATCACCAATGAAAACGTCTTGTTTCCGTCCGTCAGTTGGATCACCGCCCAATCCGATGAGCCATTCACATAAAAACAAAACACCTGATCGCCTTGGCTCAAACCGCCAGCCACATCAGCACCACGCACGTCCACACCATCAATCAAAACCGCACCAAAACGAATCCACTTCGGCAGCATTGTTTCCTTGATCACACCCGACGTGATCGCTTTAAAACCAGACGCTTCCTCATCGCTTTCGACTTCCAGCCGATACCCCAACCGGTTGTTTTCCTGAATCAACACAACCCGACACATTTCTCGCTGCATCGTGGCATGATCATGCGCGTGTCGGGCAGCCATCAATAATCCCGCTGCCGATTCCCGCAATTGCCGACGCGTTAAACGCGCGCCCATCTCCGGAATCATCATCGCACTCAACACCCCCAAAACCAGAACCAAAACCATCACTTCCACCAGTGTAAACCCACTCGCCCCACTTCGCCCCTTCCGATCGACACGTCGATGAGCGTGCACCGGCCAATCACGATTCACCTCATGCTCCCCATTTTTTAATGTGCCCCGTTTCAAAATCATAAAAACCCCAAACACTTAACCCACGATCAATCCGTTACCCGTCACGTGATATCGCCTACTCAATCTCCCCAATTCGTTACGTCCGCGTTCTCTCCCGAACCTCCCTCTTGTCCATCTGCCCCCAGACTCAAAAGATCAAACGCCCAGTGCTCGCCGGGGTATCGATATACAAACGCATTACCCCATGGGTCCTTCAAATCCTTCGGCTTCATGGACGGCGGCAACCAATCATCATCCGCCACATCCGCGGGCTTACTCACCAACTCTTCAAGCGTGTCGGGAAACCGACTGTAATCCTGTTGAAACAGGTTGATGGCACTTTCGATCGTTCCAATTTTTTGCTTTGCCACCGAGCGTTTTGCTTTTTGTGCTCGTCCTAAAAATGTCGGCACGATCAACGCCGCCAATACGCCGATCACTATCACAACCACCATAATTTCCACCAACGTAAAACCACTGCGACGCTTGTAACGCGTCCATTGCTTTTGATTCGTTTTCTTAGACACGCCAATCACTCCATAAATAGAAATAGGTCACCCAAAACACATCGCAACACGACACATCTCATTCTCCACTCACGAACTCACAAACTAACTCAACTCCATCGTCATCACTGGCAACAATGCTGCGGCCAGAACAAATGCCACGAACAGCGCCAACACCAGAATGAACAACACCGGTATCACCGACATCACACGTTCCAAAGCGACTTCCGTTTCTCGCTCATACGTGTCAGCGGTCTGCGTTAACAACGTGTCAAGCTTTCCCGTCCGCTCCCCCATCGCGATCACCTGGATCAGTAATTCTGGAAAGCGACCGCTCGCTCGCAAGGGATCTGCGATCGACTGGCCTCGCAAAATCTCATCGGCTGCCTGATCAATCTCACGACCCAAAACTTCATTCCCCAATGTATCGCGCACGATCCGCATGGCTTCAACCACTTGTATGCCAGCTGCGCTGAGCGTCCCAAGCGTCCGCGCAAAACGTGCCACCGCCACGCGCGTCACCGCGGTTCCAATGATCGGCAAGCGCAATTTCACCCCATCGACAAACAACCGCCCTTCTGTCGTTCGCTTCCAATACCAAAACCAACCCAATCCGCCGACCACTCCCAACATCATCGCCCAACCAATCGGTGATTTAAACGCCTCACTCATCGCTAACAACACACGTGTCGGCATCGGTAACGCTTCTACCGTCGTCGTCACCGTGGCCATGATTCGCGGCAAAATAAACGTCAATATCACCACGATCGATATCACACCTAACCCCATCACCATCATGGGATAGAGCGCTGCCGACCGCAGCTTTTCACGAACGGCCTGGTCACGTTCGGCAAACTCTGCCAAGGATTGCATCACATGATCCAGCACGCCTGCCGTCTCGCCTGCGCGGACCATACTTACCTGCATCAATGTAAATTCCCGACGGTGCTGTTCCATCGCTGACGACAACGGCTCGCCACCGTGGACTCGCTTGATCAAGTCATCCAACACCCGCTCCACCGCTGGACTGTCGCCCTGGTCTCTGACAATTTCCAGTGCATTGAGCAACGGTAATCCGGCCTGCAATGCCACAGCCAATTGACGAAATACTGATACGCGATGGCGACCCGACATCCCACCACGAAATTTCAACATCGAGAAATCTATATCCCCACCCGCTTGCCCAGCAACACCATCGTTGCGTTGGCTACCGTCGTTATCACACGCATGAATATCAGTCACAAACGTTCCGCGATGCGTCAACATTTGAATCGCTTGCAATCGATCCGGCGCAGTGACGACGCCTGCCACTGGTTGGCCCTGCTGCGTCATCGCTTTGTACGAAAAATCAGGCAACAAATAGCCCCGGCAAAAAATCAGTTTTCCTGAGTTACGCGAAACACTTCTTCTAATGTCGTCAGTCCCCGCAATGCTTTCTGATACCCATCCTCGGCCATCGACACATGATCGGTCGGCATCAACGCTGACATCTGTACCGCTGACGCTCGCTCGGCAATCGCTTCACTTACCTTGTCATTCACCACCAACAATTCAAAGATACCCAGCCGGCCATTGTACCCCGTCTGCCGACATTCCCGGCAACCTGTTCCCGCATAAAAAACCTGATCGCCATGGTAGCCGTTTGGCCGATGCCCCAAACGTTCCAACATTGACGCACTGGGCTCAACCGCACACTTACAATGTTCGCAAATTTTCCGCACCAGACGTTGTGCCAACACCGCCCGCAACGAGGATGCCAACAAAAACGGCTCCACATCCATATCAACCAACCGCGTGATCGCACCCGCAGCATCATTGGTATGCAACGTCGAAAACACCATGTGGCCCGTGAGCGCCGCACGAATCGCAATATCCGCCGTCTCCTGATCGCGAATTTCACCCACCATGATCACGTCCGGGTCCTGTCGCAATATCGCACGTAATCCATCCGCGAATGTCACCCCACGCTTCGGATTCACGGGAATCTGATTCACGCCTTCCAACTGGTATTCAACGGGATCTTCAATCGTGAGAATTTTCAGGTGAGGCGAATAAATATGCATCAACGATCCATACAACGTCGTCGATTTACCGCTACCTGTCGGGCCAGTCACCAACACTACGCCATGAGGCTGATGCAACAGATTCCGATACGTTTTTAATTCGTTCGCTCCCAGCCCCAGATGATCCAGATCAAACAGCGATGCTGTGCGATCCAGAATTCGCAACACGATACTTTCTCCGAACACGGTCGGCACCGTGGCCACACGAATGTCTACCTTGCCACGCGGTGTGTTGAAATCTATATGACCATCTTGCGGAACATAGCGTTCAGCAATGTTCATCCCACCCATAACTTTTAATCGGGAAATGATCGCTGATTGCAATGGCTTGGGCGGCGGTGTCATTTCATGCAGGATCCCATCGATCCGGTATTTCACTTTCAATACCTTCTCAAACGGCTCAACATGAATATCACTGGCTTGCGCTTCGATCGCCTCGTGAATAATCAAATTCACCAGGTTTACGACCGTTGGCTCACGCGCTAACGCCTGCAGATGCGACGCCAAATCAGCCACTTCCGTTTGCTCGCTGCCCATGTCGTCATGGCCCAGCGTCGCAATCATCCGTGCCACATTCGATCCATAATATTCTGCCAACGCATCGGCCAAAGTCTGGCCTTCGCAATAGCGACGATCCACACGCAACCCGGTAAACATGCGTACCACATCCAACGCTTCGCGATCAAATGGATCAGCCATGGCCAATACCATCACACCTTCCGCGACCGACATCGGCAACACCTGGTATTTACTCGCCACGTCCGCACTCACCAGCGCCAATGCATCAGGCGCAGGTTGTTGAACCAATGGATCAACCGTTTCGATTTCATGCTGCTCCGCCAGCGTCTGTCGAATTGTGCCCCGCTCCACACACCCCATCTGACACAAAATTTCACCCAGTCGCCCCCCTTGCGCTTCCTGCACTTTTAAAGCAGCCGACAACTGCGGCTCGCTAAGTCGCTGGCACTCCACCAGAATATCGCCAAGTCGACGTGACTGTTTTGCCATTGTGGTCGCCAACCTCACACCAAACAGTTTTTAAACCCGCGAAAACGCAATCAATAGAACCAAGGCCACATCTGATTAGATGCCATGAAACCGATTCGTGTTCTGTAATTTAACCCAAATCTACTCAAAACGCTAACTTTTTAGCCCCTGTTTTACTCTGTATTTTACCCGCGCCTCAAGGAACGTTTTGCTGGCGCCAAATCAGGCCACCTAGCAAAACACAAGAGAGAAATTTCTTAAAACGATACATAACAGCCCGACTAATGCTCACAACGCCGTTGGCGTGATCGTTCCAAATACGCATCCAGCAGTTCCAGGTCATACGCTTCAATCACATCCTGCATCGACAAATCATCCGACTCCGCAGATAACAGCACTGCCCCCAAACGCCCCGGGTCATGAATGCGCAAACGCGTTCCGTATTGTTCGCGCATGGCATCAAGCTTGTCGAACAAACAATCCAGATGCACAAGCGCACAATCCAGGTTCACGCTCGCGGCAATGTGATTGAAATAATTCGTGGAAGCAGCCAACAATTCGCCCGTAGGCGTATAAATTTCGCTGGGCAAGTTGACCTGATCAATTGCACTGACCCAATGCGAGCGACACGCATGAGCCCAACCGGCCTGCATCAAACCACCATGAAACATTGATGCGAATACCATCAAGTCAGGCCGAAGCCTGGCATACGCCTGACGCAATTCCTCAAAATTCAGATCAAAACAAATCACAAATCCCACACGCCCAAAATCACATTCCAAAACCACGGGACCCGTGCCACCCACAATACCCTCATCAATTTCACTCAACGTCGGACGAAATTTGTCATATCGCCCGACAATCCCACCATCACGATCAATCAGAACCACGCTATTGCGCAATACCTCATCATCAACCACCAATGTCGGATAAGCGACATAGCTTCGACATCGTTTCGCAGTCTCGCGCATCAATGCCAGAACGGGTTCACGACTTGTATCTAAATACGCTTCCAAATATTTCTCTCGGCCCTGACCACAAATCAATTCGACGGGCACATCGCAAAGCTCGGGCAACACGATCAAGTCCGGCTCCTGCCTCGCCACCGGCTCAATCTGTTTACGCCAATACTCCACCATTCGATTCGTTAAATCGCTAGCCCTCTCCATCTCATCGGGAATCGTTACCGACAACCCCATGCTTCCCACTGCACTAATTGTTACGCGTTGTGCCACAGGTTTTCCTCGTCATTCACTTGCACTTGAATTCACACCATACTCAGCCGATGCCGAGACGATCACCACGAAACTCTACGTCATGAATTGCAGAATTGACTGTCTTCTATATAGGTCGTCACAGATCGCCTTAACTCCCCGCCATGCCCCCACTTTCTCATGCCACAACCACAAATCACATCAAACATAAACGGCTCCATGGCTCGCATGCCGCGCGAATATGTCGTCACGATGGCACGCTGATCGGCCACAAGTTTTTGATTTGGAATCAGGTTTCCCATCCATTATAATTACGATCCATCAAAACATCACTTATTTATCATATTCAACGATAACAAATACTTAGATGCCATGATAGGCCCATGCGCCAATCAGGCCTAACCCCACCACACAGATAGCGATGCCAGCGTACTTGTGCCATGTATCGCCAATGCGCGACGAAAAAATTTTGCAAAAACTTGCGTCCAACTGGTCGTGTCACCCATGAAAACATCTATTCCAAAATTTGAGCAACTGCCCAAATCGCAAGGCCGACATCAACTCGACCTTACGATTGCCGGCATGAGTACGCCGATCTACTGGCAGGTTGGACAATCTTCGCAACCGCAACCTTGCGCGGCGGTCACGGCCATGGTGCACGGCGATGAGTTCGAAGGATTCGTCGCTGCGATGGAAATCTGGAAATGGGCGAATACCATAGAACTTCATGGGTCATTGATGGTGATTCCTGTCTGCAACCCTGCTGCAGCAATGGATGCTACCCGCCACACGCCCGATCGCTTCGATGGGTTAAACCTGGCCCGTACTTTCCCAGGGTCATCGCAAGGCAGTTTTACCGAACAACTCGCCCATGCGATTTGGAATTTAATTCGCGAGACGGATGTATTGATCGATCTCCATTCGGGTGGCGTTGGCTACGATTACGCTCGGCTCGCAGGCTACTATCGTGATCAGGATGCTCAACTCAGTGCCCTGTTTCCCAAGGCTTTGGTTTGGTCTGTTCCTCCAACGCCGGGCGTGCTTAGCTACGAATTCTCCCGCTTGCATGACAAGATATCACTGGGATGGGAATGCGGCGGCGAAGCCAGGCTCGACCGTAAGGGCGCTGAGGATTACGCCACCGGCATCAAACGCGTGCTCACTCAAACCGGCGTCGCGCATGGAACCCGAAAACGCAAACCGCAATTTTCCAATCGCTGTGTGGGACATACGCAATCACAAGTGATTAATAGCGACGGCTGGTTTCTCCCACTAACCACCGTCGGAGCTACAGTCGAGCAAGGGCAAATCATTGGCCAATGGATATGCCCGGACCTCGCAAGGCGCGAAATTGTCAGCCAGTATTCCGGAACTGTTATCGCTTTGCGAACACTACCGCGAGTTCAAGCAGGCGACTATCTGATCTTACTCGCCGAGACGAATTAACATCATGCCATGCCGTCGCGTTATGACATTATCGGTTCCAATTGCACAACAACCGAACCTGGCATAAATGAAAACAATGTTCGTTGATGTTCGCTGTTGACGATTCCTCCCCCCGTCACCGCATGTACAGTCATACCCGGGTGTTCCAACACGGCTGTGAGGTGTTGACTCGCAGGTAATGATCGCTGCCACGCGGGCAACTCAGCGGTGAATTCAAAAGCACCGCTGTCATGGCGAGAGCGTGTGATGACTGCTTGAGTTCGTGTCAGATGCGGCGTCGCACAAGCGCCATCCATATCAACACACAAACGAAAACGGCCTGTTTTACGCGGCAACATGAAGTGGTCATCATCGAAATAATGCCATGCTTGCCCGTCGAGCGTCGCTGTTGCGATGCATTTTTTAACCTGAATTCGTGGCGCAAAAATCAATGGACTAACCGAGCGTACCCATACATCGCACTCAACTCTATCCCCGTCAGCCACTATGTTTCCAATCGCCAATCCATGTTGGCAACCCCAACCCGGTCGCACGACATTTTCAAACCACGATGAACGGGCAATCACAGGCGAATCATCATCGACGCCATATAACTTGACATAATCAACACCACGATCCACTTGGCTTGGTTGCGCCGGGCGACAGCGCCACCATCCCGACTCCTTGACCGCATACGGGCAATTTTGTTGGCGTCCATCAACGCTAATCGTCACTACGCCAGTTGGGTTAATCGCTATGGTTTGGGGCTGATCGTTCAGTTCGATAAAGCGCGGATGTGTCAGCATCGCTCGCGCTGCTGGCTCAAGCATGTCGACGCCAAGCTTGTCCGTTTGGCACATCATCGAAACGCGAGCATGTAGCGATTTATCATGCAAAGGATAGACAAGTCGGCGCAATTTCTCATCGACTTCAGTCTTCTTATTCTTACACCACAATGTGAGCCGTTGGCCCGGTGAAAAATCAAGCTCCGTGAACGGATTGGTTTCGTCCCAGACCATACACATCGCCGGACGTATGCCCTCGGTATCTACCAGTGTAATAGATGTGCCTGTCATATCGAATCGAGCAGGCTCGTACATTGTTTGCCCATCCACAATCATTTTTTGATAACCCGCACAATCAAGCACAAGGCCAATATCCTGCTGGTCATCGCCGCCATGCTCGAATTCCAAGTCCATCACTATTGCAGGCACATCGTTGAACATGTTGATCGTGCGTTGCTCAAACAGCTTGCCGACAGGATGATTGGTTTTCCATGCGGTGCTCACTCGCAATCGCGCAAGATTTCCTCCGGATTCTGTAATGGCAAACTCGCGACTGGCGTCAGTTAATGCAGCACTGCTGACAGTGGCCAACATGCGATCCGCAAGAGTCAACGCCGTACCATCCTGATCAAAATGAGCTGAACCTTCGACGTCATATTGCAATACGGGTTCTGCAGCACCTGCCGGAAAAACGCAACGTAGAAAATTATTCTGAATAAATCGATCAGTACTGGCGAAACGTTCCCGCGTGCGGTGGAAATAACTATCATCGCGAGCACAACGCTGTCGCCAAACGCCACCCGTACCAGTGCTTTCAAACGACGCGGCGATCGCACATCGAATCGGATCCATCAAAATGGCATGGATGTATCCACGATTGCGTTCACTGCACGCGGCCACCGAATCATTGATCGCCCACACAGCCGTGACCAATGGTTGGTCGGGGCGTTTAACACGACCTTCACGTACATAATCGTTGGCTTGTTTCAGCAACCAGTCCGGCCCACAATCGCCATAACGATTGAACTGCACATCGCGGGTGTTTAGTTGATAACCCCACAACGAATGCCCCCATCGTGATTCGAGATGACCAGACTCATGGCACAACCACCCGGGCACATGGGCATGATCATCCCAACCGCGCGCGATACTGGTCATGTAGCCGACGTGATGCGGAGCCAAACCAGGCAGAACCCGGCCAAGGTTTTCATTCGTCTCAGCAAACGAAACTCCAGGATTCGCATCGCTAACAGTTCGTAGCAACTGCAACTGACAAACACTGGTCGTCGAACCCGCCGACTCGTAAGACAGGTGATCGATTTGCGATTGCACAGCCTGTTGCAACGGATCCGCAAATCGCTTGAGAATCTTACGCGTCAATTGCATGGTCCATGCATTGGGCGCACGATAAAATTCAGCCGGCCGATATGGATAATGCGTATAAAAAATTTGCATGAAGCCAAGCGTGTGTGAATCGCGCGTAAACTTTTCCAGCGTCTCGGCATTCCATTGCGGATGCTTCGCCTCACGATAATCTTCGTGGCCATCAATGCCGTCCCTGGGTCCCCAGGCAAACGGCGTCGCTCGCCCCTCGGCAACATTCGACATATACAATTCAACAAGGTTCGCCCCCCACTTGGCGGCGTCACGCACCGCTCGTTGATGCAAAAATTCCGGCGATTTTCCTGCAGGATCGTCCTGTTGATACCAGATCGACGTCTGCCAACCCCACGCGTCGAGCATGTGCCAACCGGGCAATTCACCTTCCTGCAATTGCGGCGCTAAACGCGGTGCATGTTTTTCCAACACCACATTTACTGGCGCTAAACGTATGCTCGCATGTCGACCGAACCAGCCATTGACAGGGTCACGAAACGATCGCAACATCTGTGGTCGGATCACAATGCGCCCGACGCCAGACTGCGCCACAACTAACTCAAAAGAAAATTTCCGAACGTCATAGGCATCTTCACCTTCATTAACATGATGTGGATACGCAATGCTACCACGCCCTACTTCAATGCCATCCATCTCGACCGCAAAATATCCTGCGTTGGGTTGATTCGCGTATTCGTCGACTTCCTCAAACGGCATATCGATCGACTTAGGATTGTCTGCATCAAGTTGCGCGTCGACTTGGCCAATCCATTTTTCTAACAACATGTGATTCAAATCACGCCGAACTGGCGCACGTCCTTCCCATGAAACCTCGGCCCGACCATCCCATTCCAGATTCGCACCGGCCTGTATACGTCGGTGGGTTTGGTGTAGATAGTGGAACGTAAGCGTATAACGTCCTGATTTCATCTCAGTGACGAAAACCAATTCTTCAACACCTGGATGACGCGTACAGTCATAGGTTAACACGCGGGGCAACGTAGCCGACGTCACGGTTTCACTGGTGTTAATGATCGATCGCTTCGCCGTTACATCGGCATGTTGAGGCACATATCCCAACGTCAATGCGTCGTCTATCTGATCACAGGCCGAGCCAATCTTCCAAACTTGCTCGATGTTAGCGGGCATAAATTAATGTCCCTTCACCATTCCACAAACTCGGGTTCGTAAATGAACGCAGACTACCGCCCAACGACATGCTATAGAAGTAGGCCGATCCATCAGCATTGCCAAAATCGACCTGTACGTCCAGATGCAATTTATCGTTTGGCACTGGCAGATAATCGCCCAACGCTCGCCATGGAATACGCGCGGTCATGGACCAGCCCTTGTCTTTCGCCTGTTCGTTGCCATTGTGTACGACCAGGCGGTATTCCGCATCTTCAATAAATTTTTTCTGCTTGAATGCATACGGCTGAAGCGGCAAACCCGCCTGTTTACCGTCAAGCGGAAACAACAAATGGAAATCATCCGGCAAATGTAACGCACGATCCCGATCTACTTTCGGATCAGTGTTGATAAACAAGTTGACGCAATCCCCTTTCCATGTTTGCCCGATCTCTTTCGGATAATAAGCATTGCGGGCAGGCGAATCATCACCCTTGCATTCCGCACCGATGTACAGATACTTTTCGTCATATCTCATGATCACCCGCACGACCGTTGCCCCGTCGTCTGTTTTGATCTCGAATGGCGATACAAGTTGATTCCAATCGCTAAGCGAGCCGTCAACCGCAGGAGGTTCCAGGACAGACGTGATACTCACCGTCTGCAATCCGGTTTGTCCTTTGATCTTGACCGGCAATACCGGCATTGATTCAACACCCTCCAGATTTGCTGCGTGCACAGAAAAATGACCGGCCGCCCGCACAATTTGATCGCTACCCATTACGCGATACACACGAATATGCTCACCACCTTCGAGACTTTGCCCGAGCACATAAGAATGACCATCCTTATCATTGTGATACGCTTCGACATGCCCTAATTCGTGAGATGTAATGGCATCAATATCTTTGGTATGGTCTGCACCTTCGCGAAACCCTCTGAAAAATCGAGTTAGAAACAAACCGTCATCGGTAAAGACATGCGTATAGCCGTCCATATCGCCAACATAAACAAGCCCGTCAGCCCAATCCACCGATGTCATGTATGAAAATTCGCCCGGCTGAACATGCCCATAAGCCTTGCGCCCCGTGCGCCACAACAACTGGCCGTCAGGCGAGTATTTAACGACATGCTGCCAACCCACACGCTTCGCCCAGAATGTCAGGCCTCCGAAATCACCTCGTCCGGTGCTATGTTCTTTGATGCCATAGTAGCGGTTGCCCTGGTCGTCGATCGCGGTGCCACTGATGCCGCGTGATTGAACCGGGCGTTGTGGTGTAGATACGTTCATCATGCTCACCGCATCCCAACTATATTGTGGAATGCCGTCTTTGACGCCTTGTAGCGCAAACGCCATGTTACCCATATAAATCGTGCCGTCATCGCCAATCTCTACATCGTCTTCACCATAGATATCGTAACCAGCTGCCGCCGCCTGTTCGCCGGGAAGAATGGAAACTTCATCTTCAGTCACGAGACGATCTTGATTATTATCCTGCCACATTGACCACGTCGATGCTGTACCGCGCATGTAATCAGCACGACTTCCATCCGCGCGCGTATATGAAACACGCGGCCCAATCCGAACGACAGGAATCAAATGATCGCCATCTAATCGATAAATGCGCAGCGTCTTGTGATTGACAAAAACAAACTTTTGTCCATCCAGTGTAACCGCCCCACCACCGCAAGACGGATATCCATAGAACGAACTCGCATCATTGAACCAATGCATATACCAGGCACGAGTTAATTGCCATTGGCCACTCTCATAATCGATATTAAATTGCTTGACCACAGGAAACATCGGCCCCTCATACCCGTACAACCACTGCGGATCACTCTGATCGTGGGTTCCTAAATAGCAGTAAAAAGCCTGTAAATCCCAGATCGGCTTAAAATCGGACGTTAGCTTTTGAACACGGTTGATGCCGAATTCACTGAGTATGATGTCGCCTTCTTTATCAACAGCAATGCCGCGTGGAATCCATAATTTGTCGTGACTCACCGTGCCATTGATAGGGCCGGACTCACCAAAAGTTTCGATCAATTTACCGCTTGGTGTAAAAACTTTGACTTGATTCGGAATGCCAAGATCGGTGACGTATATACGATTGTGTCGACCAATCGCCAGTCCTGCGGGCCGAACCAGATGATCGACTACGACATCGCGCCGAATCTTGCCGTCCTGATCGATCGCCTTAACCTTGCCATCAGCAATAATAAAAGCTTCCGATTTATTCCGCACGACAATGCCGTTGGGATCAACAAAACCATCCCATGACGTAATATGTTTTCCCGTAGCCGTATCGTAAACGTGAACTTGATCGTAGTGACTGTCACTGATCAATAACCGATCGTTCCACACCGTTGCACCACGAATACGTTCGCCTTCATAAAACCATTGCGGGTGTCGCATGATGCCACGCCACCCATGCATGCGTGGATCGTTACTGCCATCAGGTTGAAAGGATTCGTCCGCTTCCTTGCGTAACACATCATATTGCGCCCATTTATCACCAGCGGGATACCAGTTTGGTTGCTGTTCAAAATACACCACCAAATCGCCATGAGGCCAAGGCGTTCTCACCATCGTTTGCTTGTTGATGCGATAGAAACCTTTGTCGCCCACGGCATACACATATTGCGAATCAAGCGCGATCGATGAAACGACCTCAACCGCACTAACATTGGTAGCAGGCTTTCCAACGATACCATCGGGCGAAATTTTTTGAACGCTTTTGCCATGACCACTGCCCGAGGTGTAAATCGTGCCATCCTCGTCGACTTTGATTTCAAAAAGCGCCATGCCTTCCACATTGCCCATATCGTTAGGCGCTTGCGGAGAACGACCATTAGCAACCGTCGCCAGATACGCCGCCTTGAGCGATGAACCATCAGCCGCACGCCACTGGTACGACCCCGCTTCAACGGGATCGCCGTTGTAGTCGCGCATATCCCAAACAAGCGATTGCTTGCCCGCATCGAATGCATGCGCATCAGCCAATGTGCGCACCAAACGACCCTCTCCATCGTAAATGCCAACGCTAAACGCTCCGGCCCCAGGCAAATCCAACTCCACTTGAATTTGATTTTGTGCCTGGGCTTGTGTCGTTACAAACACAACTGATATGAAAATAATTGCCAACATCGTACGCATGAATTGACCTTTCTAGTCGTGAAACCATGTGACCTGGTGACGTGTTTGATGTTCTACGTCGTTCTTACAAATTCTTAAGTGTTCTTAGTCGTTGGCTTAGCGATCTTCCCAGATAGCATCAGCCGGGTTCTGCGTAGTGCGAGCATGTGTCAAACGACCAGCCACAAGTTTGTGGTCATCACATTGCATCAGCGTCACCGGCGATTCGGGTACATGAACGGACATCATGTTGGCATCAAGCCGACCATCAATACGTAGCGAATAGCCTGTTTCGCTTTTACACAATTCAGCCCGCTGCATCCGTTCAAAAAAATCGTTCTCGCTTTCGCTCTTTCCTATTTCGGATACGCACAACATGAAAGGTTGCACATCTTGCCCTGACTTCGTTTCGGGCACAGCGAGTGTTGCTTCAATATTGAATCCATGCTCGGTAGCTCGAACGATTTGCGAACCCTGCCCGCGATAACCGATCAACACATCTCCGGCGCGAACACACACTGCTTCCCGGCCTGATAATTCATGCGGGCCACGCATCCAATTCGTTTCTCCAACACGAACCGCGGCTTCGCCGTGCTCCACAATAAAGCGCAAAGTCAAGACAACCTCTCTGACATCTGCGGGCACATAGTCATCAGCAAACCCCACGCGAAACGGCAATGATTCTGTCGCAGGGCCTCCACGTTTATCACGCAGGCTTGCGGGGCTAAAGCGCCATCGCACCGCACCCACAACAACGCCTCCATCCTGTTCGGCATACGTGTCGAATCGATGCGGCTCTCCTTCCAGGAACATACGACAAGCCACACCGGCCGACTCGCTGAGAATTTCAATCGGCACATCGTCTCGACCATATCGGCCACCACTCATACTGCCCAGTGCATATTGCGCTGTCATCCAAGTGCGCCGCGTTAAGCCGTTGTGCGGCGAAGATTGCTGAACAACGACTGGCCAATGTTTTTCAAAAGCCAAACGGCACACGCTTTTCTCGACGCTATATCCACTCAATGCCAGACCAGCGTGATCAATAGAATCCAACGGCTGCGGTTGCCCCGTTTGCCGAAACAGCAATGCGTGCAACAGATGTCGGCACTGAAGTCGAAATGCCGGAGCGTGCCGACTTTTCGCACCAGCAAACTGTTCGCTCGCTGGATGAAAATGCACAAACGCTTCGGTGTAATACATGCTCAGGGCAGCGCGAACCTGTTGATGGATCGCCGAAGCGTTGGGCAATTCAAGCAAACCTTCTAACGCAATAATTTGCACCGCGCTGTACACAGGACTGTTAAATTCAACAATGCCAAACCGCGACGTATGGGCGAACCATTCTTCGAAATCCCAGATCGCAATCTGTTGCAGCCGGGGGTCATCTAACACATGAGCCACTTGCAATTTGGCCAAAATATTGAGCAAGAAAATATTGCCATAGGCCCACTGAGCGCGATGCGCCAACAAGGCATGAGCCGACCGCCCCAAGCCGTCTCGCAATCGCATCGCTAATTCATTCCCCAATAACGACTCGTGATACCGCAACAAGCGATAGTAACACGGCACCATAAAACTAACCGCATTCGGATCAAGCACGCGTGACCAATTATCCATCCAGGGGAAATTGCCAAACGTTAACGAATGAGGCTCCTGGTCCTGCGTTCGCAATGTCTCCTCAACAATTCGTGGCACACGATCAAGATCGGTACGTGTTTCTGCCAGCGCCACGGCATAATCAAGACTTTCCTGCGCGACATGACCACCATCGCGTGCAGGCGGCGCATGGTAGTAGATCAGTCCACGCTCAACGTCATAGCGTGAAGCACCGGCACGCACCGCGCCAGCCAGCAACATTTGATTGCGTTCGGCGATCACATCGCTCGTCATCTCAGTATGCTCGGTTTGTGACTCAGTATTCAATTCAAACCACTTCATGCCAATGCAGGTCGTCAAACCAGGCTTCACCATCACCTGTTACCGCAAGTCGACATAACACGTAGGGATAATCCGTGGTACGCAGTTGCACCGACACATGCGTCCAATCAGAATCAGGCCCCACTGAATTACTTTCCACTTCGCCATAAAAGGTGCGCCAGTTACGCCAGCATTGCCCGATCCATAATCGTCCGACAGCGTTACGGGTTTTAATCCAGCCTTCGAACTGGTAAACGGCATTCGGACGCACGTGCAAACTCTGCCCCACCGGCGCCAAGCGCAACACGCGCCCGGGCAAACCACGTAAGCGAATCGAGCGATGGCCTGAATGACCGCAATCATCAACCCACGCCACATGCCTGCTCGCCTCCAGATTTGCTGGGGTCCGGGAATCGCCATCATCCAATTCCAACACATCCACCCGTGGCACACGCACATCCCACATTTGGCCAGCCACCGGCACGCGAGGATCCATTGCGTTTTCAAGATCGTTGATCTGCCCGAGCATAAATGCAGGACCACATCCGCCGGTTGCCTCGTAACGATCGACCGCGGGCTCTTGTGCTTGTTCAATCAGGGAACGCATCACATCCACAGGTACATCGAGCAAACGCAACTTTGTTTGCGTGACATACCCATCCTCGCTGCGACATTCCATGCCGGGCTCTTCGTACTTCAAGTGCTCATCAAACCACATATCGCACGTTTCACTAAACACGGGCAGTGTGGCATTTTCAATCACTACGGCAAGATTAAAATCATCCTCCGCGCCCCAACCAATCCAACCATTGGTGGCCAATCGCTTCATGCGTTCCTTGTCATCAAGCAACATCCCATAGGTCAACGCTGGCGTGTGCGGCATTTTCCAGGGCTGGCCATTGGCACCAGCCCATAGTGTGTATTGCCATTTTTTTTGTGCCGGGTCTGCGTTGCTTAAATTTTTGGGATACACATTGCAAAACTCAACGCGATTTTGTTCGCGCTGCCACAAACGCTTATGTATGCGATAGCGATATTGGCCAACCTGTTCGTCGTAATCCACCGTCAAGATATTTGTGGTGCGTTGACCATCACGGTAATCCGCATGAATCTCAAGCTGTAACAGATCACCGCTATCTAGTGTCCATGCCATGTGACAATCGCCGGTGGGCCAACGATGGTTGCCTTCGACAGCATGGAACAACATCGCGTGCATATTGATGTAGGTGCCCATTTCGTAACGCGGATGAATGACCGGCTTTTCAAAACGCGTGTAAAACGGACTGAATTCAAACGCATCCAGGCTATAAAATTTATCGTGGATATACGCAATGGGCCTCCCCTTATCGCATAGCCAGATGCCTGTGTCACAACGCTGCAAAGCAAACGCTGGTTCATAGGCACGACCGTTTCCAGCACACGCGGCCACCAGCGCATCGGCTGGCGACGGCGTTTCGGATTGTCTGGGTGCAAGTAAGGTCATACGTAAAACTCATCCACAAAAGTTCACTGCATGTCGTACAGACAATCACCATCACCTCGACTCGGCTCGATCAAATCGCGCACCGGCATGAGCGAGGCGTGGCCATCGACAAACTGCGTGCCGACCGCACCGTTGTGCCGCGCCAAAGGCACGGGCCGACCGGGCTCCGGACCGCCGGGGTACATCAACCATGATTCACCCTCAGGAAAATTCATCAGGCCAAATCCGGGGTTATCCCACATTGGCGCCCATTGCTCTGGAGCAAGTCCCAGGTATTGCGTATTACTGATACGTCCTGCATCCGCAATCATGATCGTGGCGGTTGGCTGTGGTATGGTTTCGATGCGAAAGATTGGATGACCATCGGTCAGCTCGTCCGCGCTGAATCCACTTTTCATCTGAAAGTTGTAGCCATAACTGTTGCCTTCTGGAAACGGTTGACCAGTGCCGAGTATTTCTGCGGTCATCGGACACCGCGTCATCTTGGCACCCAGATCGCCAGCTATGTTTTCCGCACCCATCCTCGGACCCAACACGTGATACCAGGCCATGTAATCCATGCCGCTCGTCGTGCGATATCCATAACCGGGGATCGGCACCGGCGAGTAAGGCTGATACTTGAATCCTGAAATCATGTAATCGCCTTCATCAGCAGCATACGTACTAAATGCAATACTGATCTGGCGGAGGTTTGATAAACATTCCGCCGCATACGCAACCTCTCGCGCTTTACGAAGCGAAGGCAGCAGAATAGAGATCAACATAGCTATGATGCTTATGACAACCAGCAACTCAATTAGCGTGAAACCTCTGATCAATGTAGGCGGTCGCATAAGATCATCCTCATATCAGGAAGACATTTCCGAAACACAACGCTAAACACGCTGCAATCATTTCACGCGTTAGCATGCTAGATCATCAACATCAGGCCACACGCGTTGAACGTCGCAACAGCAGTGAGGCAGCACTCAGACCTAGAAACGCAAATGTCGCCGGCTCAGGAATACTCGTGGTCACGATCAAGCGCGTGTCGTCTCCATCCAATGCACCAAGAACGCGTTCACTGGTGATTAGGGCGATATTGTCACTGACGTCAACTTGCGTGATAGGCACGAGGATAAACCCGAAGTCTGTTCCTGGATTAGCAAGCCAATCATTGACCAGATCAGTCAGATCAAGGGTATCAATACCCGCCCCACCACCGAGTGTCCCGATGGCTGCCGCGACTGATTCATAGTCCACGCCCGCTTGCGGTCCCGAGCCACCGAATTGCGCCCATGTGACCGTCGCTTCATCCCAATCGGACAGCATTTTATGTACGCCGAAGGTGATCTCTGGTGCGGTGGGACTGGTGATATGAACCTCAAACTGCGCACTGTCAACGGCAGTCACGGTGTTCTCAAGCATCAACTCGCCGAATCCGAATTTCATCAACGGAACCTGTCGCTCACCGGTTTTACCGAACATGCCTGTGGTAGCGAGATTGTGATAGAGCACATTATGCGGCAGATTTTCAATGATACTCGTGTCGGCCATCGGCTTGAGCACGTTAGTCTGTTGCGTCGATGCACCAGCGGTTGGCACAACCCATAAATCATTGCTGTCGATACCAGCCACACGAGTACGCGATGCGAACGTGATCTGATTGTTAAACGTGCCGGTCGCCGCTGTACCCGCACTGTTGGGATACGCACTGTTGATTTGCCCACGAGGCACGAGAACCACACCCTGATTGTTGCTCGGATTGGCTTGCCAATATTGGAACAGCTTGCTCAGGTCGGCCTTGTCAATATTTTTGCCATCGTTAAAACCAATCGACGCGATCGGCGCTGACTGGTAATCGACACCAGCGACTGGCAACGTGGTGCCATAGTCCGTGCTTTCGTTCCAGTTGGTAAACATTTGATGAATCGTGAACGAGCCATCACCATCGTTTAATCGTTCAAAGTCGCTGACCACGCCTGCCAGTGGCGAGGGGAATCCTGTGACATCCCATTTCATGAGAAGCACACCATCACCGCCGTCATAACTCTTTCCCAAGCTTTGAAAATTCGCTCCATCACTCGTCCCCACGGCCGTATGTACGGACAAATCTTCGATCTGCTCAACAGCACCACCCGGTATTGTTCGTGCTGACGAATGACTCGACACAGACATGACGATGCTACCTGCCAACACCATTAACCATGTAATCTTTTGCATACCGCGCCTCCTATTTTAAGCGTAAAATCCCAATGAAAGACATGACCCACACAGGGCATTCTCGTTATTTAACGGTCTAATTTTCCGACCCATTTTTGCTTGGCTCGCTTCTTGGGCGGAGCTACCGATTCACCTTCGACGATCGTCGTTGGCACAACTATCACTTCAGACTTGGCCGCCTCGTCGCCACCAATCAGTCGATCCAGCAACGCCGCAGCAAATCTGCTCGCGTCACGAACAACATCAAAACTATTGGTGCGTGTCAGCTCGATCGGATGGCTCTTGGGGCTCATGTCGTCAAGCGTCATCAGCGACAGGTCATCCGGAATTTTCCACCCACGCTCATAGCACAAGGAAATGACATGGCTGGCCATGGTTTCGTCCGAAGTGATCACGGCCGTCGGCTCAGCATCAAGAACGCGCTCTGCCTGTTCACGATATGCGGCACGCGTGGGTGCCGTGGTTTCGTTGTCGACCACATAAAGATCATCAGGCGCAAAATCCCGCAAACCGCCCGAACGAATGGCTGCGGCATATGCAATCTGCCGGGGCCGATCGAACGACTGACCCGCCTGATAAGTGATCATGGCCAAACGCTCATGGCCGAGCAATCGCAATCGCTCTGCCAACCGATGCAGCCCACCCAATCCATCGATCATGACCGATGGCACCTCACGATCTTTAACACGGTGCTGCAGCAAAACCACTGGCACACCACGATCCCGAATGCGATCAACCTCTTCAGCACTAATCGGGCCAGTCACCAAAAGCCCATCGATCGACTGCTGATCAATGGCATCGCTCATCAGCAATTCGCCGCGGCGATAGAGAATCGATTTGGTGGATAAATCTTCAAGCACAAAATGATCTTGAAGACCCTGCAACCATTGAAGCACCGCAGGGTGATTGCCGCCAGACTGAGCCCCGATCTGTTGATAGACATCCAGATAGGCCAGGCCGATGGTTAGCTTCCGGGTGGCACTGCGCTTTGACGCATCGTAAGTCACATAAGCGCCTGAACCGCGACGAATATCAATGAGCCTGCGCTCCTGCAATTCTTTAAGTGCCAACCCAGCAGTCAAGACAGACACCTCGTGCTCACTGGCCAACTGACGCGTGGACGGCAGCCGATCACCGGGCTGATATTCGCCCGCCAAAATGTGGGACGAAAGGGCTTCGCGGAGTTGATTGACTTTGCTGGCCATAGGGTGAGTTACATCAAAGGGCGTAAAATTGAATCAGTCACATTAATGTGTATAATACACTTGTCGAGCCAGCTGTCAACCCTGATTTACGAAATTTTTGCCTCATAACCCACAAAACACAGGAAAATCCGGGCATTCACGCCTATTTCAACTTAAACCGAATAACACGCATGACACACCCCCCAACCATAAACAACAATCAACCGATCGGTGCGCCTGACGAATTCGGCCTGACCGGTGCAATTTGCTTGGTGACCGGCGGGGCCCAAGGAATCGGCAAGGCCATCGCCACCAAACTGCTAAACGCTGGCGGCGAAGTTCATGTCTTTGACATCAATCGCGAAGCGATCGACCAATGGCGCCACCAGCAACCGCCCCACGCCCATCACGACCGACTGCATTGGCACGTCGGCGATGTGGCAAATCCCGATGACGTGGCCGCGGCATTCAAACCGATGGATCGCCTGGACGTACTGGTCAACAATGCGGCCAACCCGTTCTATTGCCCGTTCGAAAAGTTGACTCGAGCACGTTGGGAACAAGCGATACGCAATGACCTGCACGGCGCATTCGAATGCACCCAACAAGCAATACGAAAAATGAAAAACAACAAGCGTGCGGCCATCGTAAACGTCGCATCCATCGAAGCACTCATCGCCGAGGACGGAACCACGGCCTATGGAGCAGCCAAAGCAGCGCTACTGCAAATGACGCGTGCCCTGGCCGTCGAATTGGCCAAAGAACCGATCCGAGTCAATGCCGTGGCACCCGGTAGTATTGCGGTCGATCGCAATCGAGAAATATTTCAACAAGAACCCTATCGATCGTTTCTTGAAAGTCGAGTGCCGCTTGGCGGCATACCCGGCGAAGCCGATGACGTGGCCAATGCAGTGATGTTTCTCGCATCACCACTGGCACGATATATCACTGGCGCAACACTGATGGTCGATGGTGGGTGGCTGGCCAAAGCATGAAAATCAACGACACCGTTTATCTGGTCGGCAGCGGCGCACTCGGCTTAAACCTGACCGATCCGCTCGATTGCAATGTCTATGCGATCGATGCAGGCGACCAATGGTTCATGGTGGACGCTGGTTGCGGCCGCGCACCGGACCAGATTGCCGAACACATGATCGCGACAGGCATTGACATGGCACGCGTGCACACCTTGTTCCTGACCCATGGCCACGCGGACCACGCTGCGGGCGCCCGGGCCTGGCAGGAACGCTGTGATCTGCAACTAGTCGCAAGTTCACGAGCTGCCAAATGGCTGAAAACTGGCGATAAAAATGCATGCAGTCTCGAAGCCGCAATCAGTGCAGGCGGTTACCCCCACGACTTCAAATATCCCTCTGCCAACGTGCAGACAAAGTGGCGACACAACAGCCGCATGCAATTTCAAAACGGTACCCTGCAAGCCATCCGAACCGACGGACACGGCGTGGGCCACCTCAGTTTCCTATGGCAAACCCACAGCCAAACCACCTTGTTCACCGGCGATGCCCTACTGCCCGGCGGGACGATCCTGCTGACCACATTGAGCGAATCAAATTTGCATCAAGCGGCCGACAGCGCAAAACGATTGGCACAACAACGGTTCGATTGGTTATGCCCCGGCCATGGCCATCCACAATCGCACGAACAAGCGGAACCCGAACTGGCAAAGATGCGTGAACGAATTGCTCAACTTCTGCCCCCTGAGAATTTTTTATGAAACTGCCATTGCCATTCGATACCGAGGCTGAACCTTTTCTGCAATGCATGCGCTGCGGACGAGAAATACCTGCGGCCCCACCAATCGGCGACTACCCTCAATGCGAACAAAAATCCGACGAGCATTGCCTGCCACAAGTCATCTACAAACACCTGACCGCAGACCGTGTCACCCAAAACACCAATCGCGGTTCGCACGAATCATCGAACTCACTAGCCACACCGCTACTAGCCCCAACACACCTGCGCAATCGAGTTGGGATACACCAACTCTGGCTAAAAAACGAAACGGTGCTACCAACCGGATCATGGAAAGACCGCGTCAATCATGTCCACGTCACATTAGCGACAAAATGGAAATACCCAACGGTCGCCGCGATTTCCACCGGCAATCATGGCATTTCGCTAGCAGCCCACGCGCGGCGATCCAGCCTGCATTGCCGGGTATTGATTCATCGCGATTGCCCTGCGTTCACCCGACAACTGATCGAGTATTTCGGTGCCGAGGTCATGCCCTACGACGACGCACCCTATCCACAGTTACGCGAGTTGATGCAACAGGACAATGTCTATCCCGCGGCCAGCCTTCCCTTCATTTCGGGAGGCAAAGACAATCCAATCGGCATCGGCAATCCATTCGGCACCGAAGGGTATAAGTCGATTGCCGTTGAAATTGCGCGACAACTGAAGCTGAATAGCCAGACATGGATCGTTGTGCCCGCGGGCATCGGCGACGGCGTTTTTGGAATCGACAAAGGCTTTCGAGAATTAGCCGACGCGGGCTTGATCGATCATCGGCCGCGCATCGTCGCAGTCCAAGGCGAGGGCTGCGCGTCATTGGTCGATGCGTGGCAACACGGAAAACAACAGATACAACCAGCGGCAAACCCGCACGGCATGGCACTATCAATTCGTGAACCACAAAGCGGCGAACACGCACTGCGGGCCTTGCGCGATTCGAATGGTCAAGCGATCGCGGTCAGCGACGAACAGATTATTGAGGCGATGGCAATGCTCGCTGACGAAGGCCTATTGATCGAACCAGCATCTGCCGCCACCGTTGCAGCCGTCCATGCGATGAGACAACCCAATCACACTGATCCTATTCCCGCAGATGCGCAGGTGGTATGCATCCTGTCTGGCAGCGGCATGAAATGGGCAGGCGCCGATTGGTTCAAACATTTTTAAACCTTGAATACAACACGATACCCCCACCCACAAACAACTTGCTCAATCACCCTGAAAGACAAACATCATGACCCACAGAAATCAACATCAAAACTCAAACTCTGTAAAACATCAGATCGATGCGATGACCTGGCCCGAAGTGCGCACAGCAGCGACACAAAATCGCATCATCATTATTCCAGTTGCAGCCATCGAACAGCACGGCTATCACTTGCCAGTCGACATGGATAACCGTGGCTGTTTCCACGTATGCGCCGAAGCCGCAAAACGTCGACCCGATTTGTTTCTCAATACTCCCCTGCTGCCTTACGGATTCAATGAACACAACATGGAATTTCCAGGCACTGTCAGTATTCGCATGCAAGTGTTTATGGATTACGTGTTCGACGTGGCCCGCTCGTATACACGCATGGGATTTCGCCGCATCCTCATCATCAACGGACACGGCTCGAATCAAATGCTCGTCAATCTGGTCGCGCGTCGCGTGGTCAATGAAACGTCTGCGCTCGCGATGGGACTGCCGTACTGGACATTATCCAGCGAGTCGTTCAATCAAGAACTGCGTGAAAGCGCAAGTCCCGGCGGCACCGCACACGCCTGCGAGTACGAAACCAGTATTTACCTGGCACTCGAACCCGATGCCGTGGACATGAGCAAGGCCGTCATGGAAATGGCACCGCCCTGGTCGAAATGGATATGGACAGACCTGACTGCGGGATCATCCGACGTGCATTTTGTGGACAACTACAGCCGGTACAATACCAGCGGTGTCGAGGGCGACCCAACACCTGCCACAGCAGAAAAAGGCAAAAAAATACTCGAATGGACGATCAACAACCTGATTGAATTAGGAGAAGACTTTTCTCACATCGCCATCAAGCCTCGCCGATCACAACAACACCAACCGGAAACTGATTTCGATGCGCACGCCAATGCTTCGCCATAAATTCTCATTGACACATCGCGATCACCACAACTGCAACCCCCCACCCCACCCCGCCAATTACCCAACCCGCCAAGGCCGATCCACATGTCACAAGCCACGCACATCATGCCCGTCCAACGCGTGACTCACTCACCACTGCATCATTTTTTCGGCTACTACGACAAATGCCCCTGGAGTCGTGACGGACGCTACCTGCTCGCCATGCAAAACTCTTTTTTGGATCGCAATCCCACGCGGGATGATTCATTAACCGTCGGCGTTATCGATCTGCATGACGCGCAACATCCATTTATCACCGTGGGAAAAACTCACGCATGGAACTGGCAGCAAGGGTGCATGCTGCGCTGGATGCCCCCGCAGGAACAACGCATTCTGATTTACAACGATCTCGAAAACAATCGATACGTCAGCCGAATTCATGATTTAGACAGCCACGAAACTCGTACGTTTGCCCACGCACTTTACGACATCGCATCCGATGGCCGAACGGCTGCCACACTCACGTTCGAGCGGATCACGGATACCCGCCCAGGCTATGGCTATTTCGGCGTCCCCGATCCGCGTGCCGACACCCTGCAACCCGATGACGATGGCCTATATCGTGTTGATATGAACACCGCTGATCGCGAATTGATTTTCAGCATCGCCCAGGCCGCGAATTTCGGCAACATCAAACCCGACGCGGGCCACAAAGCCTGGTTCAATCACATTAAGTTTAATCCCACCGGCTCGCGTCTGCTATTTCTTCACCGCTGGGCCGAGTCCGCCGTGCCCGGCCATCGCGGATTCCAAACCCGGCTATTCACCATCAATCCCGACGGCACTGAGCCGTGCTGTTTAATCGAAGACTGCGGCATTTCACATTTCGATTGGCTTGACGATACGCACATCGCCATCTGGCTCTTTGCATTAAACGCTGACGAATCACAAAGCGGCGAATTCACCGTTGCCCATGATCGCTCTGGCGAGCGATCGATCCTTGGCAACAGCCTCCCTCGTTACGATGGGCATTGCAATTTCAGTGCAGACCGCCAATGGATGCTGACCGATTCCTACCCACGTGGCCCTAAACGCGAACAACAATTAATGATCTACAATCCCACCACCGATCAACGAATCGACATCGGAGCATTCGCAGCGATGCCAGTCACCAATGAATCCTGGCGATGCGATCTACACCCACGATGGAATCGCGATGGCTCTCAGATATGCATCGATTCCACTCACGAGGGCACCCGCCAGATGTATGTGGTTAACCTTGATGGCTTGCCAGCTTGATGTGTGCCACGAATCATTAACGCGCCTACTTGAGACATTGCAAAAGGCTGGAAGGAACCTCACAGCCTTGAGGGTAACTCGGCGAGGGGAGGTAAACATTGTCCACGCCGGGCGCCGCCGCACCACGCACCAAAAAGATACCGGGGTGTTGAGGTTCAGTCACACGAACATGCGTAGGAATGTAACGCAAAGTCAACCCTCGACGCCATCGCTCGGAGGCATTGGCATCAGAGCCATGGACAATGTTGGGATGATGAACCGACACATCGCCTGGCTGCAATACAATGTCGACCGCATCACGACTGTCGACTTCGCCATCCATTTCTGACGCCAGCACATTGTCGATGTCATCACGTTGACGAAGTTTTTTTAACGTCTGTTTATGCGTCCCTGGAATAACGCGCATGCCGCCATTCTCCGGCGTCGATTCACTGACAGCTAACCAAAGTGTCGTGACTTCCATTGGGTCGAGCGGCCAATACGCACCGTCCTGATGCCAAAGCACGGGCTGCCCGGTCTTTGGTGGCTTGCAGATGTAATGAGCCGCGAACATGGCCAAGTCACTGCCGAGAAAAATCTCAGCAAGATCCACGAGCCGATCATCACTGAAGAGGCGTACCCAGAATGGATCTTTCACCGCAAGATCGTGCCCAAGCTTTTCAGGCCGAATACCCGGGTTCTGTGCCATCAACCAATCGACATGCTCGTAGGCCGCAGCGACCAATGCGGAATCAAGCACGTTACGAAAAATGACGTACCCATCCTGATCATATTGCTTACGAATATCGCTTTTGTTGTAACACGGAACGGTCGCCATCGCTGCACATACCTTTCTATATATAGATGCCACGAACACCCCGAGAAGGCCACTAGCCAGAGCCTACCGCCAGAGCCCAAGGATTGCAATATATTGCGAACAATTTCCACACAAACAAATATAATACAAAAATCTGATATCCATATGATGCCTATAATTCGACTGAAAAAACATCACTAATTTGTTTAATACAAGATATTTATAATTCAACCAGCTATTCCACACCCCAAAAAACAACCGGCGCCAACCATCGCAATTAAATTGCAATGATATTGCGAAATATCTTGCAATTTTAACGCAACAGTGGTATTTTGGTCACCGACATCTCTTAGGGAAATACCCATGACCACTGTCAATAAAATCGCCAAAGAACTGGGACTCAACCCATCGACCGTCTCACGTGCGTTGAACAATCGCTATGGCGTGTCCGACGCCACCCGCCGTCGAGTCACCTCGATCGCCTCGCGCATGAACGGCACCCAGCGCCGCCGCGAGGATGCCCGACGCCAACAGACCAATGGGCGCTGCCAACGCATCGCCGTGGTCATACCTGACTGCAGCCTGGAATTTTTTGGGCAATTGCTCAGTGGCGTCGAAGGCGCCGCATCCGCGGCGGATGACATGGTGTTCGTCAGCAATACACACGGCCAACTCACCCGAGAACGCCAGATCGTCGAACGGTTATTGCAGGAAGATATCGACGCTCTGATTCTTTTTAGTGTGGATAGTAGTGGTGGATACTACGCGAATCTCGACACGTCTATTCCGATCATCATGGCCGACCATGAATTTATGGACTACCCATTGCCCGCCGTGCTTTGGAACGATAGCGACGGAGCCCGACAACTGGGGCAGTTGACGCATGATCTGGGCATCGAACGTTTTGCGATTCTAGCCCCGGCTCTGGAATTACCCACAGTGAACCGGCGCATTTCAGCATTCGAAGCGGTACTCGCTGAATTTTCGCCAACCAGTGCCCCGCCGGCAGTCTATCGTTACTTACCCGACGCCAGCGGACAATCTGCCGTGTTGCAAATGCTCCATGCCGAACCATCACCACCAGCGTTGTTTCTAATCGAAGATGGAATCGCCTCGGTGGTGTATCGAGGGCTTCGAGACTTTGGATACGAACCTGGCGTGGATGTGCCAGTCGTCGGTTTCAGTGGAAGCAAAGCCGCCGCGATGCTCGATGTACCTTTGACCTGCGTGTTTCAAGACATGACTCTGCTGGGTCGTAAATGCTACGAACTTGTTGACGACCACCTGCGAAATCCATCATCGCCCCCCAAAACCGTTGTACTGCCGACATCGCTGGTGATTCGCGAGTCATGCGGTGCAGCCCGCAAGCGTCCCAACCCTGCAAACAAGACAACGATGAACACGGCAACCAACACGCCGGCCTCAGTTTCTGCTTCTGCTCCTACTCCTGCTTCTGCTTCTGCCCCTGCTCCAAACAAAAAAGGTTTCACGCTCATCGAACTACTGGTCGTGATCTCCATCATCAGCGTGATCATTGCATTGCTGTTGCCCGCCTTAGGCAACGCTCGGGAAGCAGCACAAGCCATCACCTGTGCGTCAAATCTGCGTAG
>JAUHYI010000014.1 GCA_030426385.1 Phycisphaerae bacterium | reverse complement strand
CCGGTGCATCGCAGGCGTGACGTCAAGATCACACGCTTGCTGGCGCATCCGAAACATCTCATGTGTCAGCGCCTCGGACAGCTCGCCGGGGTATCGCCAAAGATGGGTGTGACAATCCACAATCATGGTTATGTCCAAACCTGGACCGGGTTAGGTCCAGAATCCAGTGTGCGGTTGATACGGGTACTGCTCGATTAACTCAGACGGTAAACAAACGCCCAGCCCCGGGGCTGTCGGCGCTTTGAAATAGCCATCAATAAGATCAAAGGGTTCGACCGTCATCGCGTCAATGAACGGCAAGCCATGCGTTGGAAACTCGAGATACTCGCAACTCGGATCCGCAAATCCCACATGGTAATTCGCCCACAGGCACGGCGCCGCTCCCCAGGAGTGATACGCCACCTTGACCCCACGCGCTCTTGCCATGGTCGCGATGCGCAACGTCTCGATGATTCCCCCACTGTGCGCCGGATCAGGCTGCGCAATGTCCAAACTGCCCGCCTCAAAAAATCGTTCAAAATCTGCCACGCCCACCGCACTCTCCCCACCTGCGATCGGCACCGACGTATGTTCACGCACATAGGCATAGCCCGCATAATCGGTATTCCCGCACGGCTCCTCGAACCACCGCACACCCAACTCCTCCATCACCCGTGCTCGTCGCAGCGCATCCTTAGCCGACCACGGACGCGGGTTGTGACCCATCACCGCATCCACCATCAACTCCACGTCATCCCCAAGAACCTCGCGGGCAAGCCGTAATTTTCGCTCGTCGTGCTCCGGAGTATCCCAGACGCGCACCTTCACTGCCTTGAATCCCCGATCAACATATCCCTGCAACTCGTCTTTGGTCACTTCTAAATCGCTGCTCAGACCGCCCGATGCATAGACTTTGATTCGATCATGTGAACGACCGCCGAGCAACTCGTACACAGGCACATCCATCGCCTTGCCCTTGATGTCCCACAGCGCGTTTTCAATCGTCCCCACCACCGCCAACGGCAACCCCGCTTTGCCCCAGAACAAACATTTCGACTTCATCTTTTCATAGAGAAACCCCACCCGCCGTGGGTCTTCTCCCACCAGCAACTCACCATACAAAGCCGCCAGTGATCGCACTGCCTCAGGCGCACTGAGCCCGGCATAGCATTCGCCAAGCCCATTCACACCAGCATCAGTTTTGACCTCCACAACGGCACAGGTCCAATGCGCAATATCCGTCCCTAGCGCAGGGACACCCATCGCAGTTGTCATAAGATGGCAATCAACAGCGGTTATCTGCAAGGGGAACTCCTCAATTTCTGGACGACTTCCATCAAAATTCCAAGCCTGTTTTTTTGATGCGTGGCGCATACCCCGGGAACAAGACACCGCGCCATATTCGCGACAACCCACGAATGTTATCGTAAACAATTTGCCGCGTCAAGTTAATTCCATACCCGACCCAAATCTCTAAAACGATCGGCTGCAGCCTGTAAAACTTCGCGACTGTCCATCAATAAATACTGACACAACAGTCATAACCACCAGCAGTGACAACGCCTGCCGGTAATGGCATAAGGGATGACCAGTGAGTGGATATGAGATCAAACCGGAAAAATTTCATACTCAATCAGGCCCTGCACCGTTGGATATGCAAGAAACGCAAACGCCCACTCACCAACTCACCAACTCACCAACTCACAGGATGCGACAGTGGTTATCTATGTGAACCTGTGGTTGTCACTTTGAATCTTTTTAATCGTGAGGTAAGGCCCAGAAAAAGGCGTTGACATGATCCGACTTATCCGCCAAAAAATTAGCGTGTCAAAATTTATTTGCCTAGGGTTCAACACGAGTCGTCTAGAACTGATAACCCGACGCGAGCGCCAAATTATGGATATCCTGTTTTCACAGGGCGAGGCGAATGTCAATACGATTCATGACCACTTGCCAAATCCGCCGGCCCATACGGCGATTCGTACATTTCTAAAAGCACTGATCGCCAAAGGCTATGTTAAACGTCGCAAAATTGGACGCGAACATGCCTACAGTCCCCGCGCACAACGCATGCCCGCTGGTCGCCAAGCCCACTACGTTATACCTTCGGTATACGTGTCTGGTGCTTGTTCAGTGGGTTTCTACGGGTGTCGGAGGTGTTGCGGCTTGTTCAAATTGGTTAAGTTTTTCCAGCAGCGCTTTGGAAACCACAGAGCGATTGAGATTGCCGATCTGTTGAAGCATGGCATCGACAATCACCAGTTGTTGTCCAACGCGATGTTCGATCGGATCAAACTTGCTCACGGTCTCGACGCCGACCGCGTTGGTGCCAAACCGTTTGCGAGCCGCAGCGACCAGGCCTCCTTTGACGCCGCCGGACTTGCGAAGATGGACAAACTTTCGACCATCGTGGTGGATGGTCGCGTTGATCGCATTGACCGTGGCTTCGGCGATGGGGTTGATGGTTGGCGAGGATAGGTAGATCAACGAGTTGCCGACCGATTTTGAGCCGGACGCTCGATAGCCATAGCCTTCGTGGAGATCGATGATCCAATCGGGTTGAAGGCGAGTGACGAGTTCCCAGATCGCGGTGGCCGGTTCGCCCAGAGGCGTGTCGTTGTGCTGGGCGGGAAAGTTTCGATTCAGATCGCCATCACCTTTGGGCTTGTCAGGGTCTCGGCGTCGTTGGGCTTCGACCGCAGGTTGATGTGCTCGGGGCACGATCACCAGGGTTCCATGATCGACCGACCACGTCGCAATGATGTCAGCAGCCGCGATGCCCGCAGGTTCGTCGCCATGCATGCCACCGAGGACGAACACGGTGGGCCCCACGTCGTTGGCGATTTGATACAGGACTTGCGTTTCATAGCGTGTGCCTGCCAGGAGAACTTCGGTGTGCTGGCGGGCGGGCGCCGCCTGGGTTGTTGGCGCGCTGGCCTCTGGGTCAGCGTGGATCAGCGTGGGTTGATAAAAAAGCGCAAGGCTGATCGCCAGTACGATGGCGAATGTGTGCAAACATGATCGGACAAGCGGCAGGCCTGAGCTTTGTACTCGTACTCGTGAAAGAACGGTTTGCGTGTGGGTTTGCATTTGAGTTTGGGTTTGGGTTTTTTCCATGGATAACATCCAATGCAAACAGCTTGCCAATGTCGTGATAGCGTCACTGGCTTCAATATTCGCCACGGTCATCCGGACTGGCCACTTAAGTGGCCAGCCCAGAACCCCAAAAGAATTTTAGCGTGTCATTTTGTCATCACGCTTTGGCAACTTATGGTGTACAAGCCAACGGTTGTGGCGTTATTGACCCAGAGCGATGATCGTCTGTCGTGGTATGGCGATTGCACTTTACGCATGGTTTCTCACACTATTGGTTAAAGCAATTTATAAAGGCAACGCTAAATGGTACAGACAAGTCGAATGGTATGGTGCTTACTGTGTGTCGCGGGCTTTTGCCTTGGCTCATGGGGGATGACTTCGGCCCATGCTCAGGACCGCGTCCGTGACGCGAACCGTTTCCCGTCTTACGTGTGGCCCGTTTCTCGAAGCGATGTTCCGGACTATCCGCTCAACGATTCGTTCGGGCCACGCCAACTCGCGTCAGAAAAATATCGTTACGATTTTCATCGCGGCCTGGACATCCCCGTGCCGATTGGGACGCCGCTGTATGCGGTCGCGGATGGGACCGTCTTTCGCGCAGGGGAATACAAGCAGTACACGGATCCCGTTGTTGTTTTGCGGCATAAATTTGACGGGCAAATCTATCACACCTACTACACCCATCTCGATAAAGCCACCGTCAGCGAAGGACAAGTCGTCAAGCAAGGCGAACAGATCGGACTCTCAGGTGCGAGCCAATCGGGATTCCCTCATCTACACATCGAGATGCGTCGAGGTTCAAACTATGCGAAGAACGCATTGCATCCGCTGAGGTTTTTGGACTATCCGGATACCTGCGGGCCGAGCCTGGAAATTGTCTCCGCGGATACCTCGTCGACCGAGCAAACCGTCGTCACCGTTTCGGTAAGCATGTTGCCTGAAGAACTCGATCTGACGCGCGTCGAGGTGGGGATTACCGAAGCATCCAATGGCACGATTCTGGATACGCAGGTCTATGACATGGAAGCCTGGAACGCTACGTATTCGGCTGCGCAGCTTGACGATGGAGCGTTTAATGGCGTTCGCATCGAGCCGGATCGGTTTAATCGAAAAAGTGGCGTTTACAAACTGACGCTGACTTTTACCGGGCTGCAAGGCGTTGCCAGCGATGCTGATGTCAAGATCATCGCCACAGCGATTGATGTCCGAGGCAATGCCACACGCCGCAGTTTTCCCTCGCGGTGATATGCGTGACGCATGCCACAAAAACACGCGCGTGATTTATCGTTAGCCGCCGCCTTTATGGCGGCGCGAATCGTCGAGTAAACACAGGCCATCGCGCCGCCATAAAGGCGGCGGCTAACGCTCGAGTTCTTAACGGGATGCGTATGAGACATGTGATTGGTAATGCGATACTTCCGCGATGTTGTTATTCCGACGGGGTCGCGGTTAGCACCGGCGCAGCCGCGGCAGCGCCACGTCGCCAATCAGCGACACCCACCAACGTGCCGTCTTCCAAAACCTCGATGCAATTGGCTGATCCCTGGGTCGTTCGATGAATGCGAATCGTGTGGCCCATGTCTTCTAACGATTTAACGGTCGTCGGGTAAAGCGATTCAAAATAAGGCTCGAATTGAATCCGATCGGGAAACCACTGATGGTGTATGCGTGGCGCTTCGATCGACTCGGCCAGCGAAAAACCATAGGCGAGCCGATTCACGAGAATTTGCGAGACGGTGTTGATGATCGTGCGACCGCCTGGCGATCCGATGCACATCACGGTTTGACCGTCGCGGCGGACGATGGTCGGACTCATGGAACTGAGCATCCGTTTGCCAGGCGCGATGAGGTTCGCGTCGGTGCCGATGCGTCCAGCTTCGTTGGTGATGCCGGGGAACCAGTTGAAGTCGCCCATCTCGTTGTTGAGCAATATCCCACGGCCGGGCACGATGACGCGACTGCCATAAATTGCTTCGAGCGTGTAGGTGTTGGAAACGGCCAGCCCGTCCGCATCGATCACCGAAAAGTGCGTGGTGTCCGGGCTTTCCTTGGTGATCGTGATATCGCCAGCCAAGGCATGGCTTGATGTGGGGCGCTGCGGGTCGATGGTTGAGATCAACTTTTGCAGGTGCGAAGGTTCGAGCAGGTGCTGCGGGATATCGACAAAATCAGGATCGCCCAGGTATCGCGCCCGATCGCGGAACGATCGCCGCATCGACTCGGCAATCAGGTGGACCGCCTGCGGCGACCATCGCGCGAACTTGTGGATCTCGAGCCTCTCCAACATGCCAAGAATCTGCGGCACACAGATGCCGCCGGAAGATGGAGGCGACATGGTGATAACTTCGTATCCGTAGAACGAACCGCGAATCGGATCGCGCCAGCGCGGGGTGTAGTTTTTCAGATCAGCGGTGGTGATCAGGCCGCCAGCTTCAGCCATCATCTTGGCCAGGTCAGCCGCGATCACGCCTTGATAAAATCCGTCAGCACCTTCATCGGCAATGATGTCCAACGTGTCAGCCAGATCGGGGAGCACCATGACATCGCCCGCGTGCCACTTGTCGCCGTCGGGCGGTGCGTAGACGCGCTTAAATTCGTTGTAACGACCGCCCGTGTTCTTGCGAATGGTGGAACGACTGAGCACGTAGTTGAGCGAAGCGGCCAAATCACCATCGACGATAAAACCGTTTCTGGCCAGAACTGCCGACGGCTTGACCAACTCGGCCCAGGGCAGCTTGCCATATTTTTCATGAGCGACCGCCAACCCGCGAACGGTTCCCGGTACGCCGACGGCTTTGGCTTGGAACCGGGTGTCGCCTTGCTGATAGGTATCCACGGTGGCGTTAGCAGGCGCGACCTCACGGTAATCCAATCCCTCGACAGGCTTGTTCGGTTCCGACACGAGCATGAAACCACCGCCGGCGATATTGCCAGCCTCGGGCCAGGTCACAGCCAACGCGAATGCCACCGCGACCGCCGCATCAACCGCGTTGCCACCTTCAGCGAGCACAGCCGCGCCGATCTCCGCAGCGATTTCGGTTTCGCATACGACCATGCCTTCGGTCGATTTCGAGACCTTGACAGGCGGTTGGCCCACCCGTTGTGCGTCGGCTGCCCATGTTGTCGTGGACTGGGGCCACGCGATCAGTGCCGGGATCAGGATCGCCAGAAACAGGCGTCGCACATGGGAACATGAAAACCATCGCACGTCGGGTCGGCAGGGTTTGAACACTTGGAACTCCAATGGATGTCAATGGGAAATTGGGGGTGATTGGCCAACGGGGTGTCGCGTGCCGTTAAACCCCTGGACCGCCTGATCCATGTCGCCGCAGTGCGCCTTCACAGTGCGCCGTCACAATGCACAACGACAGCCACACGGACGTGACAGGCGTCGAGGAATGTTTGTTTTTCTGGCTTACCTGTATGCTGAAAAAGCGATCAACCCGAAAACCAATCCGGGTACCGTCATAGGTGCGAACGCGAAAATCAGTGGTTACGGCTTGATCGTCTTTTGCTAAAAATCAAGGCCGTCCCCAAGCCCAACAATACGACACTACCCGGCTCGGGAATGTTACTGTTGGCTGAGAACGTCAAGTCATCAACAGCCAGCGCCTGGTCGACACCGCTGGAGTCGTTATCAAACCAACGGATGTACAGAAATTCACCGGGCGCCCAACTGATGCCGTTCACGGTCTGTGGCGCGAGAACCACAAAGTTGCCCGCGTCGTTGCCATTGAGATCGGCGCTGCTTGTGGCGTCCTCTTTGGGACTGTTGAACACCAGGTCGTCGATCGGGGTCCATGTGCCATCTTCGAGCGTGGCCGGTGAACCGATCTGATAGGAAACCACCAACTGGTTGTTGCCGCCGGTGGCGTGATACCACTGTTCGCCGGTGTAGCCGAGCGTGAACTCGGTCAAGGTGATGCCGGTGTTGTTTTGCAGTCGCATGGCAATCATCAGCGCGCCGGAATCCGTTTTGGGTTTGGTACCGAATGCGAAGTCGGTGGCCGACGCGTTTTCTCGCCATCGGTAAAGCACTTGCAGAATGCCACCGCTGGTCGAAGAACCGGCGGAAGTCGTTCGCAGTTGAGCGACCGGGGCATTGTTCTCCGGCTCATACGCAAACCAATGGGGAACCGTGGTGTCATCCACCCAACTCACGGTCGATGCGCCTTCGGCAGGACCGTCGAAATTTTCGGTGAACACTTCACCGGGCGTGTCATAGATAATCGTTGCCGATGTGATTGCGGGCAACGCTGCGATCGCTAACAGTGCCGCGAAGATCGTGGCCAGTGAGAACTGCTGCGAAGCCGGGCGTGATAGTGTTACGCCTAGTGTTTTAGTTGATCTCATGTGATTGCCTTTCATATTCCTTCCTGTGCATGTTTCTCCGAGCAGATATGAAAACTCGTCCGAAGCTGCAATTTCCAATACATTGAATGTAGCAAGATGATGCGATTTGACAAGCATTTTACGCCTAAAACATCAGATACCAGCCGTAATGGGTTGTGGTGAGTCGGAATGTACCGCTGGTCCGGCCACTGGAGCGGAGCTTCCCAGTTCCGTCATCAAACGGACACCGGGCTGAGCAGCCAACAACCGCGGGGCCACATTCACCAACGATGCGACCGTCGCGTGATCGCCAGCGATGCCTTGCGGCGCTTCGAGCGATAGCGGCGGATCGCCTTCGATACGAACCATGTCATGTGGGTTGGGCGCGTCGAGATACATTTTCAGATCGAGCGTGACTTTGGCCTGGCCATCAACCCACAGCTTGGCCACCTGGTGAATGCCGCAGGACTTGCCTGGGGCCACCGTGAAGTACGCCGTTTCGATCGGATGATCTGCAACGACCGGCTCGCAGGTTTCTTCGATGTGATCCAGTGGCCATCCCAGACAGTGCGCGATCAATGCCACCGATTCCTGAAACCCCGCGTGCCCTGCTTTGCCCGCTGCGAACAAATCACGAAATGCGTCAGGCTCCATACCGCTTCCGATTTTGCGCTGGAGTTGCATCCGCCGCGTCGAGGCGTTCACCACGCGCTCGGCATACACAGAATCCACCCGTCGGCTCACCCCTGTCAACACCACCGGCAACACCTCCATCACAAAGCCCGGATTCACACCCGTTCCCACCACGCGAGCACCGGACGCCTGACAAAGTTGATCGAGCATCTGCGTCTGTTCCGGCGCGGTGAGCAATGGATAGATCATCGGCTCGCACGTCGTCGCCACGCTGACGCCAGCGCGAACCATCGGCTCGATCTGGTTCAAGGTCTGCACCACATCCGAACCAGCCGTGTGCAGCACCACATCGACCAGACCTTTGGCCGCGACAAGCTCATCAAATGAAGCATAGACCACAGCATCTCCCAATGCCGCAGCCGCAGCGCCTGCCAGGCCCAGGACCTCCGCGATCGATTTTCCTAATTTCGAGGGATCGATATCCACACCGCCAACGATTTCAAATTGCTCACGCTCAGCGGTGAGCCTGAGGGATTCGATGCCGATGGGGCCAAGTCCGAATTGCGCCATTCTGATGCGGGCCATGCTAGTGCTCCGTCAAGTCTAGTGAAAGATGAAATACTCAAACATGTGTTTCACGACGGCGCGACACCGCCGACACATATTTAACCGCCATGCATCATGCAAGGTTTGTGCCACATCCCCAAAGCGACGCGAACGCCACGAATCGGTAGTGGGCTAGTCTGAATTTTCTGACGAGCCGCGACCGTCAGGAAGCGGGTTTCCGTATTGCAAGCCCGCTTCCTGACGGTCGCGGCTCGTTGTTTTTTCAAACTAGCCCACTACCCACGAATCACCACATACAGGCAATGACCCCTCGCACGAATGATGTTTTTTTGTCATCCATCCCGGTCTCGCGATGTCAAATAAACAACGCCAGGCTGCTGCCGTGACCGCATCGCAATCCGAACGGATCATTTAATACCCATCCCGATAAAATGTCGCACGTTAGCCGCCGCCTTTATGGCGGCGCGATGGTATGTGTTTTTACCAGCGCTTCAGGCCCGAAGTCATGCATAACGCGCTAGTCAGGCGATCCCTCGCGCTTCGGCTGGCCGGTCAACGCGTGACGCTGGGCCATGCGATAAAACTGGGCGCGATCTAGGCCCGCGCGTCTGGCCGCTTCCGCAAGATTGCCGTTGGTCGCCTCGATCATCTGCGAAAGATACGCCCGCTCGAATTCGGCCTTGGCTTCGCGGTAGGTTGACCCCATCAACGACGCCGACGGCACGACGCCACCCGGCACGTCTCGAACAATGGCCGACAACGCCGCCACACCAATTTCGTCAGTCGGATGCAGGATCGAAAGACGCTCCGCCAGATTCTGAAGCTCGCGCACATTGCCGGGCCACGCGTATTGCTTCATGGCCGAAATCGCCTCGGCATCAAATCGTTTGACTTGATCACCCGACTCGCAAAACCGCTCAAGAAAATGTTGCGCCAGCAGCGGAATGTCGTCCACCCGTTCGCGCAGCGATGGCACGGCGATGGTGATGACATTGAGCCTGAAGTACAGATCCGCTCGGAATCGACCCGCATCAACTTCCTCACTCAGATTACGATTCGTGGCCGCAACCACACGCGCACCACTGACGCGCAGCTTGCTTCCTCCGACGCGGGTGTACTGACCACCCTCAATCACATGCAGCAGTTTCGATTGCAAGCCCGCATTCATTTCGCCGATCTCATCCAGAAAAATCGTGCCATCACCCGCCTGTTCAAAGCGACCGATTCGGCGACTGGTGGCCCCGGTAAATGCCCCTTTTTCGTGCCCAAAAAGCTCGCTTTCCAAAAGCGAATCCGGAATCGCCGCACAGTTCACTTCAACGAACGGCTGCTTGGCTCGGCCACTGTATGCATGAATCGCACGCGCCAGCAATTGCTTGCCGGTGCCGGTTTCACCCAGTATCAAAACACGGCTCCGCGTCGGCGCGATCGTCTCGACCATCTCAAAAATGCCTTGCATCGCGCGGTCTTGCGTGACGATTTCGTTCAGACGCATCCCGTGCTGTTGCGTTTCGCTCGAGCCGTTGAGCAAGGCCTGAACGCGGGCAATCAATTCCTCGGAAGAGACCGGCTTGGCCAGATAATCGCTCGCACCAAGCCGGACCGCTTCGATCGCTGCCCTGGGACTTCCTTGGCCAGTGATCATAAGGATCGGCGTGGTCACCGCGATGCCGCGCAGGGTTCGGATCAGATCGAAACCGCTCATCTCACGCATGACCAGACTTGTGATGATCAGGTCGAACGAGGATTGACGCGTTAGCTCAGCCGCATCGCTGGGATTAAAGCATATCCGAGGTGCAAACCCTGCCGATCGCAGCGGAGCGGCAACCTCTTCGCAGAATGCCGGTACGTCATCCACAATCAGAATCTGCGATTTTGTCAGAGCACCCATGTTGAATGTTTTCTCGTTGGTTCGTGTCGGGTTGCGACGTGAGCAAGACGTGACGGCGAGCTTTCTGGAGCTTTCTGGCCATCGCCAACGACGTAAAACTGGCATCGGCTTGTTGTATTACAAGCATCATCATGATGTATAAAAAACAACAAAAGTCAAGAATGTTGTAATTATGAGGCCCGGAACAGCCCCTGTTAGCCCCAAAACGCGGGACGGTCTGGCATTGTGTTTGCTCTCTTATCTTCCAGAACGAAAACCAGAGGCATGTAACGCCTGGAAGCAAATCGTGGGTAAAATCAAACAGGTGCCAATGGATTGTCATGCAGGAAAAATCACATTGACCGACAAATCGCGTCGACATGTAGAGACAACACGTTTGTCACCAGGGCGAGCATCAGCCTCAAATCGCGGATTCACCCTGATCGAACTTCTCGTGGTGATCTCGATCATTTCGCTGTTGGTCTCCATACTCCTGCCCGTTTTGGGATCGGCCCGCGAAAAGGCTCGCCAGATCCAATGCCTCAGCCAAGTCCGACAATTCCATTTGGTATTCTCGCTTTACGATCAGGACTATGAATCGCTGCCCGGCCCCATTTTCAGCAGCATCCGACATCCCGAAGCCGTCGCGTCACTCACCCTCAGCAGTTTCGTCAGCCATCCCAATTGGAACCTGCAATATTACCTGTCACACGACAGCGAGATTTGGCAGTGCCCCTCAAACTTCGCCGCGAGAGAACACGCTACCGGCGGACAGATGGTTTACAAACTCAACAACCAGGCCACCACATGGCCACGACGGTTTTTCGGAGAAACCTCGGCCAGTCCCTACTGGCAAAGCTATTCAGGCGAAAACGGCTGGACCGAAGAAAACTACAATCCGAATCGAATGGAAGAAGTCGAATCAACTGGACGCGACACCCTGCGACATATCCGTGGCCCGAGCGCCATCTGGATGATGTGCGATATCGATGGGTTCAACTTCACCGCTGCCAGTAGCGCAAGCTATCCGCTTGATGGAGCGGCGGGCGGCGATTTCGTCAACCCACCGCATCAAAACAACGGCCGGAATTATGTCTTCTTTGATGGCCATGGTGAAATGCGTAACACCGACGATCTTCCCGCGAATCCCTAAACCGGACGGCCAGTTTGTTAACCAGTATGAACGGATTTCCCTGATTGCCGATGATGACATCGCGGCAAGGCGATACCAGCTACCCCATCTCAATCCCATCCAAGCAATATCACGGCGAGCCGTTCAATTCCGTGCGTCAGGATGATCAAACCAACCCGGAGGTGTTCCACCTGAACCTTGCGTCGGCTTACCTCGAATCACTACGGGTGATGCACTACACACGCGAATTTGTGTTCAGCCATGGTCGTCAAATCATCTACCGTGATCGCGTCGCGTTCGATGAGCTGCTCCAACTGGTCGGACTATTTCACGTGTAGCACAACCAGACCGCGGAACTAATCTCGAAAATGCGCGCACGTTATGACAAGCAACGCCCGCGTGCAGTCGAGCCAGTAATCACGGGAAGCAACAACCCATCCCTCAACGCAAGCGTCCGGCCCACCGGCGTGGTGTACAGCTACGCCAGCATCATGCGTTTCACCGCCTTTGGCCACGTACGTTACATTCGAAATAGAGACGAGATCAATCGCCAGTATCGAAACGAGCAAGTGCTTCCATATTCAGTTCGATACCCAGGCCAGGATTCGCGGGTAGCGTGAGCTGGCCCTGAGTCATGACTAACTCGTCACGTACCAATTCGCGTCGCAACATTGAGTCACATAATTCGGCAGGCAAATATTCAATGTATGGACAACAGGCGGTGGCTGCACAAAGATGGGCGCTGGCTGCGATCCCGATGCCGGTCTTCCAGCAATGCGGCACGATAAGCCGGCCACGATCTGCTGCGATCTGTGTGACTTTAACCGCTTCGGTAAAACCACCCACTCGGCCGATATCGGGTTGAAGCACATCCAACCGACCACGATCAGCGAGATCGAGAAACTCCCAATGCGTGTTTTGCCATTCACCTGCCGCGATGCGGATCGGCGAATGCTGTGCGAGATATGCGTAGCCATCAAGGTCATCAATATCGAGAGGCGTTTCGATGAAGTACACGTCATACGGCTCGAGACGTTTGAGTACGTGCAGCGCTTCCTTGGCATGGCTCCAGCAATAGGCGACGTCGACCATCATGACAAAGTCAGACCCTACCGCTTCACGGCATGCTTTAACGATTTCAACGATGGCATCATTGCCTTCACTCAAAGTGTTGTGGGCGTACGGACCTTTGATGCACACCTCCATTTTGCCAGCCAGGAACCCACGTTGTTTGGCATCAATGGCACGTTGCACCAGGCTCTGCGTGTATGCTTCCAACGTTCGACCAGTAGGCAACAGGCTTGCGTAGGGAGTGATGTAATCTTTCACCGCACCGCCGAGTAGCTTATAGATTGGTTGCCCCAATGCTTTGCCACGGAGATCCCATAGCGCCATGTCGATCGCGCCCATGGCACAGATGACTGCGCCACGTCTTCCCGACATTTTTGAACCGCTGTACAGTTTGGACCAGATGCGATGGGGTTGCATGGGGTCTTCGCCGATTAGCATTTCTTCCAACCCTAGCCCCATGCAATGAGTGCCTCGAGCACGGATGCATTCACGAGCGATCCAGGGATTGGTATCCGTTTCGCCAATGCCGGTGATGCCTTCATCAGTGTGAATGACCACGACCAGGTCGTCCTGAGCAGAGCTGCATGCGTCGGCATCATAGTCGTTGACCAGCAGAATGTGACAATCAATATGAGTGATTTTCATGGGTTTGATTTCTTTCGTGTGCTTGCGTGTGCAGCTTCAAATTAGATCGGCCACATATCCATGAGTATTACCGCGAGCCATCAACCACCGAGGTTTGTGATGTATCGTTCGCCGCTATGCAATGCGACGTTCATCGGGTCAGACCGCAATTCGCCGGTCGAGCGCGGGGCAAAAAAAAAAGGCGGGGGGGGGGGAGAGAATGGTGACATAAAATTTTCGTCAGAATGTAATCGTTAAACCGCCATCAACCACAAGCGTTTGGCCCGTCATATAGGTGCACTGATCACCAGACAGAAACAGAATGGCATTGGCAATTTCATGCGATTGTCCTGGCCGAGCGAGGGGAATTTTTCGTTGTTCAACGTACCATTGACGAAATGATTCGGTGGTTGTTTCATCGGCCCCATTGATGATACTCATCTCGGTTTTAATGCAACCCGGTGCGACGACGTTTGCCAGAATGCCATGCTCTGCCAAGTCCACAGCCAGGCATCGCGTCCATGCATTGATCGCACCTTTGCTTGCGGCGTAGGCACCGACCTCAGGCTCACACGCCATCGCCTGAACCGAAGAGACGTTGACAATGCGACCGTATTTCCGTTCGATCATATGCGGCACAATCAATTTGGCCAGAACATACATGGCTTCGACATTCACCGCCATGGTCTTGCGCCATTGTTCAAGCGTGCTGTCGACATGACGTTCATAGAAACTAAATCCGGCGTTGTTCACCAGAATGTCAATGCGATTGTGAGTGGCAATGGTTTGATCGATGCACGTATGCAGTGCTTCGTAGTCGGCAACGTTACACGCAAACGGTTCGATCGTAGGGTATTGGTTATGCAATGACGCGAGCCGATCCGCACGACGAGCCATGGCGATCACACGGGCACCTTCCTGAGCAAAGCGCTCAGCCGTTGCTCGACCGATGCCCGAACTGGCGCCCGTGACAAGCGCGACCTTCTGATCAAGTTGACCCATCGCATGCGCTCCTATTTGTGGAAAGGTGTCCATGATTTACCCAACACACCATGCAGGATCGTACTGCCGAAAGCCACGCCACCCATTTCACACCAGTGCGTGCCTTGTGGTAATTCGTCGGTGGCTTTTGCCGGTCCATCAAAGATGGTCGGTCGATGAGTTTCGGCCCAATAGCTTTGTGCAAACGGACCTTGGCGCGTGACCACCGAAACGCGCTCGAGCCATTGCATTGCTGCTTCACGATAGCCAATACGACACAAGCCTTCGGCCATTAGCGCCACAAATCCTGCATACGATCCGCACCACGTCGTGTCGCTACGAAACCCACTGACCACATCTGGATCCTGCGGCGAGACACAACGCATCCAGGCTGGCGTTTGTAATTCACGCGTAAAGGATTCATACAGTTTCTCACGCATATCCACCGTCAAATCGTCAGCCATACATAGCATGACCATGATGTGATCCTGTGACACACGGCTGGGATGGATGCGGCCATCCGGCTTACCACACGAAAAAAATCCATCCTCAGGTCGAAAAAGCTTGAGCACACGTCCAGCATAATCAGTGGCCAATTGGCGCAACTCATCGGCGCGGGCTTGATTGCTGCGATGTTCATATAGATCAGCCACACAGCGCATCATCCATACGAACCCGGCATTGGCCCCTGCAACCTGATGCTCATATGTCGTACACGCTTCCAAGTGCGTGCCCCGGTCGCCAGTATCGGCTAGGTCGAAGGGATAGCTGGATTCAGCGTCAACGGTGGGTAACGCTACTGTATTCGCAAACGCAGCCCCACCACTTTCATTGGATATCGGTAACGTCCGTTTATCATTAACACGATGTGTCCTTTGTGTGAGCGGCTGCTGCCCCGGCGTACACGTGGTCCAAGCCAGTGATAGTTCTTCAAGCATCTGCAGAACGGTCTGACCTTTACGAAGACCCTGCAATGGCTCATCGAGCCAACCCAGATCTCCTGTTCCACACAAGACGCCCCACGCCATACGAAACACCGCCCACAGATTTGCCGCATAGTACCACCCCCCCCCTTGACCATTGAGTGCGTTTATGGATTGCTCGGCATAAAAATCAATGCCCGCAGCAGCAAGTTCTGTTTGGGCACGCAGCGCCTGTGGATCAAGCCTACCCATGTAGTCAGCGGCCATCCCTGCATCCCATAGATAAAACGAGCCTTCGCCATGACGAGGAAAGAGCGTCAGGTAAAGCTGGTTCTCGTGGCACACATTGGGATAATCACGTCGTAAATACAAAGCCGTGATGGTGGCGTTGAGCAGAATACCCCGTAATTCTTCGGATAAAACAGCTTCGCTTGCGTTGGGTCCCTGATTCAATGCCGAACACAATGGTGTGATTAATGATCGCCATTGTTCTTGCCAATAGTCGCGCGTGGTATCAAAAAGTTGGCGTGAGTTTTTAGCAAGACGTTCATATCGTGAGCCTGTTTCTTCTAATTCACTGCCGTAGACAATCAGAATCGTGAACGTCATAGAATCTTTGGGCTCGACCTCTGAATCGATCACAATGCGATGGCCGTCCCATCGAATCGCGGTTCCGACGACACCTTGTATGCTGCAACATGGTTCGCTGAGATTGTGAAATGCGACGGCATCCAATGCAGAATCAAATTCCTCAACAACATCCAATCCCTCAGAACGATTCAATGTCGCAACCGTGGTTGATATCGAAGGCACCAACCACAAATAACCTTCGTTGCCAGTGTTTCGGCATCGACCTGACAAACGGATTCGCAAATCCGCTTGACGTGCCAGGCTCGTTTGATTGGTCACGGTCACGCTAATGGCAACGGCTTGCTCGCACGGCGGCATGATGGTTTGCGATTCGATTAACCAATGATTCAATGTCACGCGACGGTCGATGCTATGCGGACGCCATCGCGTATGAACTGGCAAACCTGTGGCGGCACATAACTGACCATCGACGGTTAACATGCCCGTCGTCTCTTCCGCTGAACTAATCGGCGGAATTACGACGTGCTTGACCGCGATTGGGTCTGCTTCGACTTGCAACGATCCGAGATGGTTAGTCAGTCCGGGCTGACTGGCTTCGTGGCTGTACTGATAAGTTTGCCAGCCGCTTTCTGGCATGTCCATGTGATTCAATGCATCATCCACAAAGCTTTGTGCGGAATCGACCATGTTTCGCTCCCATTGCATGGATTAGTTGTGTGGAGGTGAGGCGTCATACCACTGAGGTCGTTTTGATTTCCACCAACTGTTGGGAGACATCCTAACGGTCAGACTAGCTGCCAAACCATAGCAATGGATTCAGCATCTGATACCATTATCTGCATGAGCACCCGACGCCGTGTGACCCATATTAAGCCACGAGACACCCCGTTGGAGAATGATTTTTCCAAGGTTCTGGCGGTTGAGGAGCGACTTCGTCCTGCGCATCATTTTCCCCCGCGCAAATTGCACTATCTCACCTTTGAGCTAACGCGGGCTGGCGCTGCTGTAACCCATTCCGGTAATGATCAATTCCAACTGAAGTCCGGCTCACTGATCATTATGCCCTCTGGCATCCGCTTTGAAACGCGCGTCGATCCTGACCATGAATGGGATACGTGTTATCTCATGATAAAAGGACGATGGGCGAACATGATCGAACACAAGATCCTTGGCGGCCAGAGCAAACTGTTCCATCACGCCCAAGCCCCCACTATGTTGCGCAATAGTTTGCAACATGCGGTGGCTCTCGCTTTGAATCAGCCACCGGATTGGCACTGGGCATTCCTGCAAAACTTTTGCCAGATGACGAATCTGCTGAGTCAAACCACCCCAACCATTAACACGACTCGAAACAGTATTGCCAGTATTCGCAAGCTTGTTCATCTATCTCCCAATCGCGAATGGTCTGTCCCCGAACTGGCTGCAGAAATGAATATTAGTCCAAGCACGCTTTGGCACGGTTTCAAATCAACCACAGGTCATACGCCCGCAGCGATTGTTCGCCGTGAACGCATGGTGATCGCCCGACGCCTGCTCGAACAAGGTTTGTCGGTGGTGCAGGTCGCCGACTATTTAGGCTATTCTTCGCCCTATAGTTTTTCACGTTCCTTCAAAACGGAAACGGGTTTTCCCCCTTCGCATATCAAATCGATTAGTGTGCCAAAGTAAATCACAAAAAAAAAACGAGGTGCACGTCACGATTGAAACGCCTCTCGTCAGATTCTGTCACAGACGAATTGTGAAGCCTTATCGACGCCGCCGCGAAGAAGCCACGATCAGACAACCCATACCGAAAAACCCAACTGTTGCAGGTTCCGGCACCTCTGCCGCCTCGGCTGTTAAGGACAGATTGTCAAAATGAATTCGGCCATCAACATTCATGACGATATCCGTTTGCTGCAAGGTGTTAAACATATCCAACCATGGCGTGTAAGAATTCCATGTGTAATCGCCGCTACCGGCGTCCCGAATCCCAAAACGAGCGCGAGTCTTATTGGTGTCATAATCAGAATCAATTTCTATCGCATACCACAGAGTAACCGACGTTGAAAGAGGCCATGAGAAACTTACGGCATCTTGAGGCACCGCAAAATCTGCTGCTGTAGCGCCTGCCCCAGGATCGGAGTCGTATCGAAAATACACAATTCCAGAATCAGATCGCATCTCCACGAAATTGCTTGCGGAATTAAATATCAGACGGCCAAAATCATCATTCGTCCGCTTGAGAATCCCCTGCCACTCAACGTGCATCGTCTGCTTCGGAAATAACCCGATGTCAGCCGAATTGTGCCATACAGCCTGGCCGATGGCACCCGTAGAATTCGCATGTACTCTGAATCCTTGTGTACCGCTAAAGCCATCTACCGGATCAATATCAAATGTCGGACTGCCTGCCAGTGTGTTGACCGTCCACCCTTCCACAGGCTCACTTGGTGACCACGCGCCGGTGGAATAGCCCTCAAAGCCTTCCGGGTTGGTGATGGCTGCCGAAGCGATACTTGCACCAACCATAAGTACGCCCGCCACCAAGCCCGTAATGATGGTTCCAGTTTTTCGCATAACCTCTCCTTTCAGTGAAAATCCCTATTGACCGGCCTTTATTTCGACAATGCAATGACTGAATAAGAACTCTACTTGCACCACCCGCACCAGTCAAGATTTTTCTTGGTTCTGATGGAAAAAACACAAAACAAGCCTCAATTATCGCAAAATTTTAAGACTACCCCTCAGCAAGGGCGCATCGGAAGACTAATCTCAGACCGTTTTTCAGTTCACGCGCCATCCGAGCTGCATCACGCCCCCTCCAACTCTATGTGACACCACACAAAAACCTTGATTAACATACTGAAAAAACTGGCTTTACCTAAACCGCCCTGCATTACGACTTCAATACCGATCCTGAGATCAGACCGCGACAGTTGCGACGGACACCGATATCCAAGACTTACTCGCCTCCTTCACAACCCACCCTCTGGACAGCCCATAAATAGGGCATTGGATTGCTTGAATTGCTGGCCAGATATTACCTGGGTATAAGAAAATCTTGCCAAAATTCCTTCAAGATGTTTGGCGATAAAACCATTCAATCGGCAGGATCGTTACCCGCATGCCACTCGCAGAGTCCGTATCGATCTCTAGTTTTTGCAGCGCAATCATGAGCGGACCTGACTCATAAGTCAGCACCACGCGATCGCCGACAAAGGTCACACTGACATAGTCGCAGTAGTAATACGGGCTCGCCTCAATAAGTTTGAGGTGGCGCCATGTCTTGCCCCCATCACTCGAAATGGCCGAATGCAACGGAGCCCGTGCGCCGAAATTGTAATTCCAGACAGCAAGGATATCGCTGGTACCTGGAACCCGTCGAATAGTGGCTGGCGAATTTATACCACGCAAGGGCGATAGCCTTGGCTTTGTCCAGGTTTGGCCGCCGTCATCGGAGTAAGAAAAAAATTGTCCACCGGCGAAGGACCTCATGGTCATCAACAACCTTCCGTCCGGCAACTCTTCAATGCATGGCTCATTCACATTCTGCACACGCTTAAGCTCTTCAGATAAACCAGGGTCCGGCACGTGAACACCCGCTTGCCAGGTGAACCCGTCGTCATCGGAGTAAAGCGCATACGGCCAGCGCACTCCATCAATATATTCGCGCGATGGCAGAATCAGTCGACCGGTACTCAACTTTCGAAAGCATCCGTTATTGACGTGATGAGCGTTGCCGTTGTCGGGAGAGATCCGCAGGGGTTGCGACCACGTTTCACCATGGTCTTTCGATCGCCGAAGCACCATGGAATAAACGGTGTGCTCTGACGACAACGTTTCAGTATGCGCCATCAAGAGATCGCCATTGGTCGCATAAATCAAGCTAACGTTGGACGTAGGATGATTGAGCTTGGGGTTGCGCTCCACGAGTACCCGAGTCGGGCCCCACGTTTTGCCGAGATCATTTGATACCTTGGCAGAGATTCGCGAGGGCTGCCAATCCTGTGCTTTGCCGGTGTGGAATTCCGACCACACGAGCATCAAGTCACCATTTTTCAGCTCAATTAAATCACCTTCAGAATGGCGAGGCCTTTCCAGCGTCGCCTCACACACATAGGTACTGGAGGCATTATCCTCAGAACGAATATCTTCAGGCCCTTGTTGGATATCCACAAACTCAAAGAGATAAGGCACCGCGTCAACATACACATTGCGAAACGTTGACGCGACCACCCCGCCGCTCGCCTGCGTCTGCACACTGCCGAATTTCAAGCAAAACGCCGCCTGATAGCCATCGTGTTCAAGGTACGCCACTTCATGACGATTCACCTCCAGCACCAAAGAACCCGGCGATAAGATCAACTGCATTTCGAGCCAGTTGTCTTTCACCGATGCGCATGTGATGCGATGCGTCTGCCATTGGTCGCTAGAACGATACTCAAGCACCCAATCAATTTTTCCTTCGCCTGCAAACTCACACCACAGGCGCCATGGCCCGCCGTCGGGTTTAACAAACGAAAACCGTCCCCCCGGCACTGCTTGTGTTGGAGGCATAACACGCCACGCCACATAAACCGGCGAGATGATGTCGAGGCTGTACAACGGCGATCCATCATCCGACGAAATCCCCGCCGTTAAAAACGCTTCGTTGCAGCCAGCATCACCCGAGGCCTTTGCGACAAACTGCTTGCCGGGCAAATCAAAACAGGACTTCGGCTCAAAGTGACCATACGACCATTCGTTCGCAAGCGTAAACTTACTGTTATAGGCACGAAACACACCGTGCCCTGCGGTTGTATCATCCAACACGTCGACACGCCACGCCTCGCGCATCGGTTTGGAAACTTCGCCCATATCTTTGGACATCACAAACTCCTGAAGTTGAAACTTAAAAACAAAACAATCACTCGGCCCGCCACACATATGTATCCGGCACCGCAACCTCGAGGCCTGCGTCAATCGCGTACAACACGAGCCTATCACCAGGCTCTATCCCTTCGTCACGCAAACTGACCACCTCAGCAAAATCCACCGCAACACGATCAATCTCCGTACTGCCGATCGCGCCAGTCTTATCACGCTCAGGGAACCAGGTTTTCGCATCCCACCCCCAAGGGCTACATGTATCCTGAATCAGCTTTCGACTACTCAACAAACGATTGCCCTTCACGCCATCAAGCAACTGGGCCCGATACCACCTGCTCGAAAATGGCAAGCATCCCGCAAGCCCACCCATTGGCCAATCATTATCAGGGCGCACTATCAACGCAGACCCTGTCCGCGTACCGATCAGACCACCGACAACACCCACGATTGTCCCGCGCACATCGCCATTGGCGCGAGCAACAAAATCATCAACTTTCAAGAATGCCCCACACACCAGATGGACCTCGACATCTAGCACCAACACCAATACAAGCCGCCACCATCTATCCATCGCCCGCTCCTTGAAAGACCTCACACCCCGCCGCCAACGCGAGCCATCCAATCCAACACGGACCGAGCACGCCAATGCAAACATTCGCAAGAAAGCATTCATCCTGTGAATTACGCTGTTGGAATGACCTCAATCCGATATACATACCGGGCCTTTTCAGGCCGAACTTACCGAAAAATCAAGTCGATGACTGATAAATCATGGACTCGCCTAAATCTTATTCGGGTATTGGAATACTGTAATATTGTTGCCGCAAAACTGCAAACGGATAACGCCATCCATAAAGCCAGCAAGGGATATAGATAAAAAACGGATACCACTTCTGCCTGATCTTCCCGTACTTCCCGACCGCCAGACCGCCAGACCGCCAGACCGCCAGACCTTCAGACCTTCAGACCTCCAGCATTGTTCATGCACGAGCACATCACAGCCTGAACACTTAACGCGTTTTGCGTAATTTGCCACCATCTCACAATCCGGCCGAACCACATTAAGTGACCAGGCCAGCATGAATATCTTTAGGCCATAAATTATGCCAAACACTCTGATATTCGATGATGCGCCACCAGCACAACGCGAACTCACACAAGCATGGCCATGAAGTATCGACCATGCGACAATCTCGCCACACCGTAGCGATGGCACGAAGCACTGTTGGACACAAAGCAGTTGGTATCTCAACAACCCACACAGGATTCAGTGAAGTCCTTTGGGAATCTTGGGAAATTCGCTGGACGGCGGCACACCAAATGTGGCCTTATAGGTTCTAGTAAAATTGAAGGGATTGGCATATCCCATGTCCTGAGCAACACGAGAAATGGTCAAGCCTTGTCGCAACAAATTACGTGCATGATTCAGCCGAGCTTCGCGGATCCATTGCCCGGGACCAACGCCTGCCTCGATGCGAAATTTGTGGGCGAACTGACTCGTGCTGGTACCAAGCCTATTCGCAAGTTCATCGATGGACCACGGATGCTGGATATCCCGATAGACCGTAGATTTGGCCCGAGCAGCAAGACTCTCGCATTGCGCCAACTCCGATGAGTGATGCACCAAGTCCTCGAACAACTGCGTTAAGGTTTTAAGAAAACGCCAGTCCCAGTCGAGAGGCTGGTTGAATGACAAGCGGATCAATTCGCGGGTGCCTTGCCGCCACGATGAAGGCGCATTCGAAATAACTCGCAAACCACTGCTATGATTGGGCCAGAATGATTCTGCAAATCGTTCAGAGAACTGGCCGTGAAAAATGAGATAGCTCGCACTCCAGTTGGTATCTGCGGCAATTTGTTCTTCGAATCCAGTTCGTGGTTTAATGAAAAGCATGTCATTCTGCTTAAACTGCACCTGCTGGGCAGCATCGCTTAACTGACAACATCCCTGTTCCGCCAGTGAAATAATGAGCCCTTGGCCATCAGGAATCACAAAGGCTGCCCCCGCCTCAACGGTTTCATTGACAGCATACCACTCATCTAACACCAGACCAGCAACGGTTGTCGCTGCAATTTGGTGATGCGCACGTCGCGACAAAATTGACATGCCCTCGATCATATCAACCGGAACTTTGCTTTTCAATTATGTTTTTTTAGCGGAATAACAAAGGCCTCCAGAGAATCGAAAGCAAAACCCTTTGCACGAAATGACATGCCCCCATGCAGAAGGTGAGAGGCATCAACGCCCCCCAAATCCTGCAAGTTAACCGCACCCGAGAAGCCGGACGCAAGAGGCAACACGAGGAAGAGAAGGAGAGGCGGGAAAGTTGTCGCCATGCACATCATCACAACCGCAAGGACATGGGCACCCTGCGCCTGTCCCGTTTCACGGACATGGTGACGACGGGGGTCAGGCATTTGAACTGCTCACCGCACGCTACTGGACAGACGGCCGAGTGGTTGAAAATGTGACACAGAAATCTCGCATCTGGCTCGTCCGCACCTCGTACTGCAATTAACCCGAGACGAGTGCACGCCGGTCGTGCAAATCAGTGGAGCATGAACTGCACATAATCGCCGGGACCATAGTCGTGGATTTCTAGCGACGAGTGATTGTCGATCGGACCAAAGGTCGCTTCGATATCACGGAGGTCTATGGGGTCAGCAAGATAGAGGTCGTGGCCGGTCTTGCCCTGAATGCCGGGGCTGCTGTCGACGCCCTGGAGCCGCCACGATGCTTCGCGGCCGGACCTTTCCACGCGTGCGCCGGTGAAGCGGCAAAGCGATATCTTTGTCGGGTCGGATGGATCGACGCGACCGATTGCGAACGGAAGCGGTGCGCTGTTGCGAATGATGCCCTTGTCGAATCCCGTCGGGAGGACGCGGCCGAGCAGGGATGATTCTTTAAGCGTGAGCATCGCGTGTGTTTCGTCGACTTCGACGATTTTCGTGATGCGATAAATCGACGAACGGCCCGGACTGAAGATACGAATCCACGGCTCGGCTTCGCGCAGTATTGACGCGGACACATTGATGGTGATGGCGTTTGCACGACGGTCCACGTTGACGATACGTGTTTCTTTCTCGTCCTGATGCACGCCGCTTGTCGGACCTGATGTTCTAAACACGACATCACGGGTCATATGCCCTTCTTGATGGGTCATCACTCGAATCGACGCATTGCGTGCACGACCTCGATCGAGTACAGAGGAGTCGGCAGATGAATTTGATGGCGCATTGATGGTGATCACGTCCCGCGAGATCTTGTTTTGATTGTCCTGACGCTGGACGGTGATCGTGAGCGGCCATGATGATTCCTCGCGCTCGCTATCGACTTCGATTTGTTTGATACGCGAGCCAGAATCTGATGCGTGCGGTTCTAGAACAGTGAGGAATCTGGAGGTTTGTTGTGAGTCGTTTTCGTGCCGAACGAAAAGCATCGGGAGCTGCCACTCGGCGGGGCGTGCCGGAGACCGACCGGTGCCGTAAATCAATTCGACGGGATGATCGACCGGCACGATGTGCATGCGCATGCCGATCGAGTCGCCGACATTGTATTGCCACGCGAACATGGCGGGCTTGTCGATCGAGGCGCGCTGCACGTTCGTCACATAGCTGAGGCCGTCGGTCACGGACTTGCCGAGCGTGTTGGTGTATGACGTGCCATGGGCAATGTCGGGGCCGGCTGCGGTGCCTATAGGCTGGCTTGCCCAGTTGAGGTCGGGAAGTGTCGGCGGCCTGAGCGTGCTGTGCCAGCTTTGGTCGTGCCGCTTGCCACCCTCGACGACAAAGAGATCAAGCGTGTAGGCATTTGTTTCGTCTTCGCCGATCATCACGTTGATGCGTTCATATCGCTTGACGTCGGGCGCGGTCGTGTCGCGCGTTCGAAATGCCATGTTGTAAGCGTCGTGCGCGATGAGGGAGACCTGCACGTCGTCGCGGTCGCCAATGAGCGAGACCCAACCCTGTGTGACGTTTGGAGGAGCCACGGGCTGGGTGCCATCGATGGTGACGGTGTTATGCGTGTAGCTGTTGGCATCCCAGGTCCAGCGATACTCCCAGGTGAAGGGGTAACCGAGGTCGGGTAGCATCGAAAGCTCATGGGCGTAAAGATACAGCGAGAGGAAGTCGTTTTGATAGTGGCCTTTGAGGGCAGAGTAGTTGACGACAAGCTCGCGCGCGTTCTTTCCGTTGCCGCCGCGGAGATAGGCCAGGCCGTAGTGATCAAGCAGGCGAGTGTTGGGCGCGATGGTGGAGTCGAGGGAGTCGAGCGCATCGAGTGCGGGTTGCTCGATAGACGGCTCAAAAATATCTGCCTTTTGCGGCATGGCGAGGTCGAGGCCGAGCATCGCACGCGCGTAACGGGGATCGCGATAGATGCGAAATCCCTCGGCATAGAAATCGGGGAAACGGGTGAAATAAGCCTGCGGCATGAGCGCGTCGGGGTCGAGTCGTCCACCGCCGGTATCGCCTATTTCAGGGAGTGTGGCTTGCATGGCCGTCGCGTCGATATAGAAATCAAACATCGCGCGGGCCTTGGGTTCGTCAAGGATTCGCGGGAATTGTTCAAGCGTCAAAGTATCGGGATGACAAGCGCGGAGCTCTTCCATGCGGCGGGCAACTTCAAAGTAATTGAACTTAAAACGATCATAGGCGAGCCCTTCAAAGCCACCGCCATCGCGCGTGACGTAGTTGCTCATCACCCAGCGGGCAGGTGCGTAGCCGGCGTCGAAGGTGAAGCGAACCATGTCGAGGCTGTTCGGATGATTTTGTGGTTTGAAGTCATCTATGACGAGTGCGAGCGTGATTGCAGCGAGTTGATGAAAGCCGGGGTTGCCACTGATGGCCTGATCGATCAAGGACTGCATGGCCTGTCGCATGATGCGATCTTCGACAAACGATTGCGCGGATTCGGGTGATTCGCCGTGGAGACCTTTTTCATGGAGATAAGCAATCAACTCGGACGACTGCTCATAAATAGGACGGATTGCGTCGTAGGCTTTTGCGATTTCTGGGACGGTGATGCAACTCCAGATGGAATCCGTGACGAGGCCGGCGTGGGGACGATAGCTGCCTTTGAAACAATGAGCCGAGTTGTAGGTCGGGCCGGGATAGTTCTGCGCAAGCGCTGCGAGAAGGACGGCACATTTTTCGGCGTATCGCGGTTCGTCGGTGAGGACATAGGCCGCCGCGAGCGAACGGATGGCAGGATAAACATGATGGAGAAAAGCCATATGGGCGTAGTACCGAATGACCTGAAATCGCTGGCCGTTTACGACGATTCCGTTGCCGTCATCAGGAAAATCCCCGCTGGTCATATCTCCAGCAGCGAAGTCATTGGAAGGATACATCTCACCGCCTACGGGACAGATGACCTTCCACGGATGATTCTCGAAATCGAGCTTCCACGGACGATAGCCGCTGATCTTACGGACGTCTTCACCATGCACCGGGCAAAGACGTTTCGTGCCCGAATCATCGCGTTGCACGGCGATTGGAGGCATCAGCGCAAAAACCTCATCGTTGGTTTTATTCGCGAGACGGTCGGCACTGATGTATGCATCAGCGACGATGGATTGATGTGGATCGAGCGCGGGGCCATGAAGAATGCGGTTGAAGACTTGCTTTGCCCATTCGTGTTGCTCGATGTTTTGCCTGGCGATCTCAACACGTTCGGGCGTGAAGTACAGACGAGATTGTTCAGCCACCGCGAAGGACGATACACAGATCAGTGAGAGCATAAGAGCAACGGCCATCGTGGCCTGCGATGCGCCGATGAAATGCATTGAAAGACGTATGCTAGTCACGCGTCAAGCTCCGGGCTGGAATGGTTGACCTGGTTGGCCTGTTCGAGAGACTGGATAAGCTCATCGGTGGTGAGTGTGTATGAGCCGAACTGTTCGAACGAAGCGATCGCGCCGCGTGTGCAGGCCATGTCGGGGAGGGTGTCGGCGGTTTCCATACCGGTGGTGGCGTCACGAAGGAGCAGCGTGTGGTAGCCGCGTTCGGCCATGGCTGGGATGCCATAGTCTCGGAGGACAAGGCATGCGTTGGTGTTGAAACCGATATAGAAGAGATGGAGGATGCGCGATTGCTTGCAGAGCCGATGAAGCTCGTCGCCGTTCCGAATGACAGGTTCGCCATCGACAGGCGTGCAGCAGGGGTGATACCAGCGATCGCTTTCGCGGTGGGCGTCAATCATGTCGCGGTGCGGACCGCGTGGTCGTGCGAACGAGGCGTATTCTCCGACTTTGTTCTTGAAGGATGCGGGTGGCCAATCGTTGCTTTGGGGCGTGGGATGCTTTGGTTCATTCTCGGCCCACGCGCGACCGACCCAGCCGGATGATTTTTCAGCGACTGGTGACGCTGGCGCGTGGATGATCTTGAGGCCGTGCTTGCGAGAGGCTTCGACGAGTCGAGCGATGGGGCCGTGGCATATCTGATTGATGCGTTCGCGGCATTCGTCGGCATAGTGCCACGCCCAGACATCAACGCAGACGATAGCCGCCTGCTCGATGGGGATAGACCAATCGAGTGTCGCATGCTTGAAGTTTCGCTCGGTCAATTGTTGGCCGGGCTCGACATCCAGATGAACGTATCGAGGACGGATGCGCAAGTTCATGTGTTAAGGACCGATGATGCGATAGCTGTTCCAGCTTGTTTCGTAATTGAAGTCGTCTTCGCGAAGGGACTCGGCGTGGCCATCAACGAAACCGGCCACCATGGCACCGCTGCCGAACGGATTGGACAGCGTGTTGTAAGGACGCTGTGGTGTGAAATGGGGTGCCATCGCCTGCGTATTGGCGTGGATGTTAAGCGAGGTGTGTTGTGCCCAGGCGAGCGGACGCATCTGGTCAAAGGTGGTGATGAGTTGTGAAGGAAATTCGACCTCGCGTTCATTGATGTATTGATCGGCAAGGGGCCAGTAGTGATACGGATTGAGCGTCGTACCGTCGGCCTGCATGATCGGCATGAGGTTGGTGTTTGGGCCATACATCCCACCCGGGCTTCCGGCGGCGGCCCAATCGCCGGGCGCATCATCCATGGCCGGGCAGAACCATGTGTCATTTTCAATGAGCACCTCACGCCTGGGCTGGGAGCCGAGGTAATAGGCGAGCGCGTAATACCATCGCCAATTGTCGAGGCCATCGGGCGTATCAAAACGCTGATCGCTACGGAAGGGAAAGTAGCCATCGTTATCACCGCGATACATGATCAGTGCTAAGTTGACCGAGCGATGGTTGCTAAGACAGATCATCTGCCTGGCCGCTTGTCGCGCGTTGCCCAGCGCCGGCAGGAGAATCGCGATCAGCAGTGTGACGATGCTGATGACGACCAGCAGCTCGATAAGTGTAAACCCATGTGGAGGGTTATAGATTCGAGAAAAATCACGCTGTGAAGTATGACGAAAATTGTTGATGGCCATCGTTGATGTTCTCTGCTGTCGCGTGGTGTGACTGAGGAGAGGTATTGACGAAACAAACGTGGCACGACGAGTGCTATCAAAAAGGGGAAACGGGTAACGGGCTAACGCTTCGCCGCATGACAAGCGGCGCTTCGATCTTGCGATTGTCCGGACGGCGGCCGGTGTGGATCCAATCGAGCAACATGTCAGCCGCGGCGCGACCGAGTTCGACGCCGGGGTGTTTGAAGGTGGTCATAAAGTCCGGCTCGCGCGGCCAAGTCAGATCGTCATAACCAAATACGGAGATGTTGCGCCCAAGCTCATTGGCCGCTTTGCAAACCCCTTCGGCATACCCGTCGCGTGCGGCCACGATCGCCGTTGGCGGGTTGTCACGTTCGAGCATCGCGCGAGTGCCCAGATAGCCGGCTAGTGCCATCGAATCGGTGCGCTGCTCAATCAAGGCAGGTTCGACAGGCATATTATTTTCACGAAGCGCTGTTTCGTATCCCGCGATCGCGCTGGCGTAAAACCAATGCTCTGGTTCGTTGCCGACGTACCCGATCCGCCGATGGCCCATATCGATGAGCATCTGCGTTGCCTTACCGGTCACAGCCCGATGATCAACATAGCTGGCAGCGAGGTCGGGATAGTTCTGCTCGAGATTGGCAATCACACATGGCACGTCACGGTTCAGCAGATCAAGAACCATTGGTACCATATTGTCGTCAAGTTTAATCATCAGGACCGCCACCGAATCGCCGATCGCCCCTTTCGGGTCTTTGCACCAGTCGGACCGGCTCACTTCCTGGACATCCATGCTGCTTTCCTCGAGCGCCGAACGAACGCCCTGAAGCAGGCAGATGGCTTCATTCCAGATCGGATTCGAACCCGGATACAAGGTATGGATAATGGCCACCGTCTTCCCGGATTTTGGCTTGATATAGCTGCCACGACCTTGATGCCGATCGACCAAACCCAGATTGGCAAGCGACTGGATTGCGGCGGCGACGGAAGCTCGGCCGACGTTAAGCTCTGAAGAAAGCTGGCGTTCCGATGGTAGGTAGCTGTCGGCCGGATAGTCGCCGCGAGCGAGCCTGGAACGAAGCTCGCGACTGACGCGATCGACGACCTGCGGGCGTGGACCGGGTTTTCGTGCGATGTTGACGGCTTGTTTATCATCCATTGAACTTATCTCAAAACCATTGGTTGACAATTCTAAACGAACCCGGTACGCTAGTCAAGCAGCAGCCAGGCAGGAAGCAAAGCCGGAAGAAAGCTTTGCAGCCACCAGTCTGGCATACGCGCCCCCGCGTGTCACGCCGTTTGATCCAACTTCTCGTGCTTCAAACTCCGTGCCAATGGCTGCCTCGTCTTTTGTGTCGCCCAGATGACTGCACTCTCGATTCATCGGCTCTGCATCACCCAAACAGGAGGAATCTCATGAAACCCAGCAACCTCACAATTCGCACGGCTCTGGCTGCAGCCCTATCGCTTGGCTTGTTCGCGGCAATTCCACTCACCGCTTCGGCTGACACGGTGGGATACTGGCGATTCGAAGAAAACGGAACCAACATTGATGCGTCCGGCAACAGCAATAACCTCACGACCGTGCCTACGGCGTACGACCTTACCGCCACCACCAGCGGCGACCCGGGCGACCGTTTCTTTGATATCGTGACCGATGCCGATCTCCCCAACGAACAGGCCGCCAATCTGGGCGACAAAGCCGAGCACTATCAAACCACCAGCACAGCTTACCTGAGCACCGATTTCACGGTTGAGACATTCGCTCATCTTGCGCCCTCCGCACAGGCGGGCAACTTCTATCTCATAAGCAAGTACACCTCGCCAGGCTCACGCATGTGGGGCCTTCGCGTGAACAACGGTGACAACAAGCTGATGTTTATCATCAGCACGGATGGCACCAACCCGCAGTTCATCGATCCCAACATCACAATCAACACCGGCTCCGACTACTACATCGCTGTGTCTCATGAACTCGGCGACGGCGTCAGCGACAGCGTTGTCACCTTTCACTATCGAAACCTCAGCGAACCAAACTCCGTGCTCGAGACAGTCGTCGTGAACACACCGCTTCTCATGTATACCGGCGGCAGCGGCGTGATGGAGATCGGCACACTCGCCAATGGCGCATCCAATCGATGGTCCGGACTCCTGGACGAAGTTAGATACTCAACGGGCGTGCTCGATGAATCTGAATTACTAGGGATCCCCGAACCGAGCGGCCTTGGCATGATTTTGCTTGGCGGGATGACCGTACTTCGCCATCGTGCTCGTTGAGTTGGCCATTATTTTTACCTTTGCTTTCGACACCGGCGGTAGTGAATGCCCATGTCTATAAAATCGAACCAACACCTCCTGGTCGGCCTGGCCCAGTGCGATATCACGCCGCCCGTTGGCACCAAGCTCGCAGGATTTGCCGGACGCGATGAGCCATCGACCGGTGTGTATCACCCGTTGCGAGCGGTGGCCGTCGCCATTGATGACGGCGCGACACCAATCCTGATCCTCTCGGCCGAGTGGCTTGGCTTTTATGACCGCACTGAATGGGTTCGCCAACGCATCGCCGAGACGACGGGGATTCCGATCCCACAGATCGTTGTTGCCGGCACGCACACGCATGGCGGTCCGGCATTCCGTAAGATCGACGAGCAACGTCATGGTCAGCTCGATCACGATTACTTGACCACAGCTATCGATCGCATGGCACAGATGGCCGGACGCGCATGGGAATCGCGAGAGGCTGCGGTGCTTCGAGCGGGCGTTGGACAATGTGAGATTGCGTGCTGCCGACGAAAGCCCGACCCGGCCCATCCGCCTCGCGTGTTCCGAACGATGATGCCCCACCGCGATGGCCGATCCGACCACGACGTGCCCATGATCACCGTGGAATCGCTCGAAGGAAAACTTCGTGGCGTTATCTTCAGCTACGCATGTCACCCGACCTCGCTATTTAGCCTCGAGATCGGCGGCGATTTCGTCGGGTTCGCACTCGATGAGATTGAGGCCAAGCATCCCGGCGTTATCCCATGTTTCCTTCAAGGATGCGGCGGTGATCAAAAGCCACGCCCGATCGATCCGATGGACGACAGGTTTGGCACGCGCAACGTGGATGATGTGCGAGCGCTCGGCGTCGAACTCGCGGCGTCGGTGTTGAACATCATCGGTAAAAGAGACAGCCATCAAGATGAGTCATCATCACAGGCGTCACGCTCGGTTCTGGATAAATCGGCTCTGAATAAGATTGATGGTGAGATCACGGCGACACGACAGGTGGTGGAGCTGGAGACCGAGCCGGTCGATTTTGCCCTGGCCTCAAAATTCCGTGACGATCCCCGGGAATTTGAATACAAGCGAAACTGGGCTAATCACCAGCTCGACGCGCTTCACTGCGGCAAACCGATCAGCAACACGGTGCCTTTTGAGATACAGACAATCCGAATCGGACAGGCGCTCGCAATCGTAACGATGGCTGGCGAGATGAGCGTCGATTATGCGCTTCGTCTCAAATCCGAACTGGCGGAGCAATTCCGCCATGTGCTACCAGTGGCATATACCAACGCGATCGTTGGTTACGTGCCCGCGCGACGGCAAATCCCCGAAGGCGGATACGAGGTTGTCGATGCCAATATGTACCACCAGCGCACCGGGCCCTACGTCGAATCGACTGAGGACCAAATTGTCGACGTGGTTACGCGCTCGCTTGCGCCGTTCGTAACCGCATGACCAGCATGAGCCTTTTCGCTTCACATCAAAAGCATCTCCGCAGACACCATCCATGAATGACACCGCTCCAACCCTTCATGCTGGCGTCGCACAAAGCGACATCACGACAGATGATCCCAACGCCGCCATTCACGATCGATTGTATGCGAAGGCCATCGTGCTCGACGACCAGACGACGCGGCTTGCGATCGTCTCGATGGATGCGGTGGCGATCGGCGGAATCTGTGACATCCCCGATGATTTCCTGTTGCGACTTCGCACACGAATCGAAGACCAGCTCGGCATTCCCGGCCAACACGTGATGGTTCACGCGACTCACACCCATCCACCCGGTCGCCTGCTCTGCGACGACGATCAGCAGGTCGAGCGCACACTAGACGCGGTCCGTCGCGCGCAGCGGAATCTCACGCCCGTGCGTGTCGGCTTCGGATGGGGACGCGAAGAGCGTATCGCGATCAATCGCACACTCCGCCTCAAAGACGGTCGACACTGGACAATCCGTCAGACCAATCCTTGTCCGAATGACGATGCGGTCGAATCACTTGGCCCGATCGATCCGCGCATCGGCGTGCTCCGATTTGATAAATGCGATACCACCAACGGGTCCAACAATTCGCTGCTTGCGGTGGTCTACAACTTCGCATGTCACCCGCTCATCGGCGTGCCAGGCGGTGCGGTGACGGCCAATTATCCAGGCTTTGCTTCGCACGCAATCGAGACGCGGCTCGGCGATGATGCGATAGCGATCTTCCTTCAGGGCGCGGCTGGCGACATCACTGAGCGCGACTACAAAGACACCAACCGCCCTCGCGACAGCAAGCCCATCGGTGAAATGCTCGGATGCAGCACGCTCGACGCGTGGCAAAACATCACCGTCCAAAACGGGGAACTCGCCATTGAATCGCAAACCGTTCGCTTCCCTCATCGCACAGACATTCCGGATCGCCTTGCCGAACTTCACCGCGAACAACGCGAATTGCTTGCCTCGCTTCGCTTCACGAGCCTGAACTTCAAGTCGTTCATGCCGCTTTATCTCAAGCATCTCATGAGTCCCGACCATCCAGGCGACTATGCGTATCGCTATCTGCAGTCAGCCAACGATTCACACATGTTGCGAGCGATGGATACTGAAAACCGGTTGAACATCGACAAATATCTGGAAAACATCAACGCGATGGAAAAGCTCGCACGCATCGAAGATAAGATTGCGACACTCGAACGGCATCAGGCGATCATCGATGAATCGCACCAGTGCGATGTCGAAGCGGAACTTCACTGCGTCCGTATCGGCACATGCGCGATCGTCTTTGCGCCGATCGAGGTCCTCTCCCAAGTGGCGATGAATGTTCAGGCAGCGTCGCCCTTTGAGCACACAATCATCGCAGCGTTTTCGAACGGGTATCTGCATTACGGACCGGCGGCGGACGACTATGACGGTGGTGGATATGAGGTGACCGAATGTTTTGTCGGTCCGGGCTGGCAGGCCATTTTTGAATCGACGGTTCAGTCGCTGCTTGAGCGATTGTATGTCCCGATGGCGTCGACAAGGTAAAGCCGTAAGGCGTTGACGATTAATATGACGACACCAGAAACATCATCACAACTGGCGATTCACGGCGGTGCTCGCGCAGTCGAGACGGATGATCGAGATCGTGAGCTTTTCCACTGGCCAATCGTGACCGAAGAAGACGAGCAGGCTGTGCTGGCAGTCCTTAGAGCCGGAACGATGAGCGGCACGGACATCACCCGGCAGTTTGAACGCGAGTTCGCCCAGTGGACGGGAAGCCGGTTCGCGCTGGGGTATTGCAACGGCACGTCGTCACTACTGGCGGCGATGTGGGCATGCGGCGTCGGCGCGGGTGATGAGATCATTTGCCCGAGTGTGACATACTGGGCGAGCTGTGCCCAGGCGCTTTCGCTCGGTGCGACGGTGAATTTTGCCGACATTGATCCGCAAACGCTCTGCATCGATCCGGGCGATATCGAGCATCGCATCGGGCCACGGACCAAGGCGATTATGGTCGTTCATTACTGTGGCCATCCGGCCGATATGGACGAAATTCTTGCGATTGCAGGGCGGCATAAAATCAAGGTCATTGAAGATGTGAGTCACGCGCAGGGCGCGCGGTACAAGGGGCGAATGTGTGGCACGATGGGCGATGTCGCAGGCGTGAGTCTGATGGCGGGCAAGAGCCTGGCGGCGGGCGAGGCAGGCATGTTGCTCACAGAGCATCGTGAGATATACGAGCGTGCAATCGCATTGGGTCACTACGAACTGACCGGCGGGCCTTCGCGCTATGCGACTTCGTCGGCGCAAACGCACGGTGAGCTTGCACGATTCAGTGGCGTGCCGATCGGCGGCCACAAGCATCGCATGAATCAGACATGTGCCGCGATGGGTCGCGTGCAACTTCGCTATTACGAATCACGCACTGCGGAGATTCGCCGAGCGATATCACGTTTCTGGAATCTGCTTGCAGGCGTACCGGGCTTGCGGGCGCATCGTCCGGGCTGGGCCGATTCACATTGCGGCGGTTGGTACTACCCACACGGGCTCTATTGCGAAGACGAGCTCGGCGGATTGTGTTGCGAACGCTTCTGTGAAGCGGTGCGGGCCGAGGGCGTTGCGATGTGTGAAGCGGGTGCGAACGTGGCGTTGCACACGCATCCCGTATTTCACGAAGCCGACCTGTTCCATCAAGGTCAGCCCACCGCCATTGCTTTCGGACAGCGTGACGTGCGACAAAGCCTGGGATCACTTCCGATTTCTGAACGGATCGAACGGATCACGTTTGGCGTGCCATGGTTTAAGCACGACTGGCTTGATCGCATCGAGCGGTACGCAGCGGCTTATGCCAAAGTTGCCTGGGCTGCGGCAAACGGCGAGATGAGTTAGCAGCGCTTGCGAATCGCAGTAAAGAATTCAGACGGCATACCGAGCTCTTACAGAAGAAATCGCACGTCACCAACATGTTTAAATGCCGCTTAACGAACATGGCCTGCACCGAAGTAGCGTGTACCGTGGCGGGATGCGCGCAGGCATGACATACGCAGCTCATATCCGCTGTGCTAGAGCAACTGATTTGTCTCTATTTTGGTTGGTGCTTCGGAACCGCACTGTCCGACGCGGCCAGCCCTCCCCAGGTGGCGGAATCGGCGGGGATTACCCCACACACCTCTCCACGGGAAATGGGCCTGGTAGGATTCGAACCTACGACCTCACCCTTATCAGGGGTGCGCTCTAACCAACTGAGCTACAAGCCCGAAACGATACACACGAAGCAAACGACGCTTTGGCCATGGACCAGCACCGCGAGCCACACATTATGGTCGGGGCTTGCGTGATGGTCAAGCTGGGGGGCAATCATTTTTATCCCGGCGATGGTCTGGACTTCACGTCGGCCGTGACCCGGCCTGTTACCGCGGGTTTTTGCCTATTTGGCTCGCCTGCGATTATTCTCATGCGTATAAATCGTCAGCCTGAGATTTGGGCCATTGTCGCGTGCAATGCCGCCAATTCGTCGAGTAATTTCACAGCGTTCGGCAATTTCAGCATCGTGGCCCCATCGGATAATGCCGACGCGGGATCGGGGTGGGCTTCCATGAAAATCGCATGGGCCCCAGCCACGATCGCACAGCGAGCCAAGGCAGGCGCCAATTCCGGCCGACCGCCGCTGGTGTTGGTCTCGCCGGGTTTTTGGGTGCTATGCGTTGCGTCGAAACACACCGGCCAGCCGTGGTCCGCCATATCGACGAACCCGCCGAAATCGTTGACCAATCGGTGATAGCCGAAAAATGTGCCGCGCTCGGTCAGCATGATGTTCGGCGAATGGCCCGCTTGCTCGTAGCCCTGCTCCAACTTGGTCACGACATGGGCCATCTCCGCAGGCGACAGGAACTGCCCCTTCTTCGCGTTCACCGGCTTACCCGTTGCGGCAGCGGCCACCAGCAAGTCTGTTTGCCGACATAAAAACGCGGGGATCTGCAACAGGTCCACCGCCTGGGCTGCGGCGGCTGCTTGCTCAGGTTCGTGGATGTCCGTCGTCACCGGCACGCCCAGGGTTTTGCCAACCGATTGCAACATCGCCAATCCTTCATCCGAACCCAGCCCGCGTTTGGAACCGATGGAACTGCGATTGGCTTTGTCGAAACTGGCTTTGAAAATGTAGCTCAAGCCCAGCTTGGCACAACGATCGCGCAGCGCTTCGCCGATTTGCAAACACTGGTCACGCGATTCGGCTGAGCAAGGCCCCGCGATAATCGCCAACGGTTGTCCCGGGCCGATCTTGATCTGTTGAATGGTCGTGGTATGCATGGGATTTTTTATCTCTAATCGGCGATTGGTTATAAATTATATTCTTATGAATTACTGCGATCGGCTACCGCTATAACTGGTGGTTGCATGGAAAAAAACGGGGAAAAACGGGACGCTGCGCGTCACCCGCTAAACAGGTAGACGGCAGACAAGTAGACGGTAGACAGGCCAAAAGATAGACATAGAATTGATGGTTGTTTTTCATTCGATCAATACCCATCGCTGGCCGCTTTAGCACCGCTCACGATCGCGATACCCGCTGAACATCCCAGGCGATCAGCGCCCGCGTCGAGCATTTTCATGGCATCGTCATAGCTGCGAATTCCGCCGGAGGCTTTGACTTTGATACCTTGGCCATGCTTTTTCATCAGGGTGACGGCTTGCACACTCGCCCCACCAGCCGGATGAAAACCGGTGGACGTTTTGATGAAATCACAACCCGATTCGCGCACCGCTTGACAGGCCAGCGCGATGCGTGCTTCGGCTTCGGCTTCGCTCACACCGTTCATCAGTGCGGCGCTTTCGACGATGACCTTGATAATGATTTTGGGATTCACACTGCGCGCGGCCTTGACCAGTTCGGTGTATTCCGCTTTGGCCATCGGCAGGTCTTTGTCGATCAAGTGCGGCAGGTGTGCGACGAAATCAATTTCATCCACGCCGTCCTTGGCCAGTCCTGTCGCTTCGATCGCTTGCATGGTGGGCTTCATCGCTCCCAAGGGAAAACCAGCCACCGCACAGGCCTTAACGCCTTTGGGATTCTTCGCCTTGTCCGCCAATTGATGCACCACGCCTGCGGCAAAAATACCATTCACGCACACCGACGCAAAACCATGTTCCATCGCCTCGGCCACGATCTGATCCACGTCCGCAGGCATCGCTTCAGCTTTCAAAATCGTATGGTCAATCGTCGCGGCAAGTTCGGCAGTATTCATGGCAAGGGGTTCCTGATTCGTGGTGGTTCTAAGCTTGGGCACACGGGTATGTTCAGATGCGAAAGGCGGCAAGGTGGTGCGAATCTGTGAATCTGTGAATCTGCAAAACCTTGCGGGCCAAAGCAGATCTTCGCAGGTCTTCGCGGGTCTTCGCGGGCCATGCATGGAAAAATACGCGAACACGCGATCAAGCTCACGCAGGATTCACCACCGACTCCGTATAACGCCCGGTCATCGCACCGATCAGCGCCGCATCGTAACGCGCCGGATCAAGGTGGAACAATCCACCATGCCCGCCGCCGGGAAATTCTACAAAATGCCCCACCTCAGCAGCTTCGGCAATCTCTCGTCCCCCCGACACGGGACAAATCGGATCGTCCGTGCCATGCAATACAAACAACGGACATCGCAACCGACTGGCCAACCCCACCCGATCATACCCCCCCCCCACGTTTGCCCCTGTTTGGCCTGCCCCGTCCTGACCTTTTACACTTCCCGCACCTAGCGTGAAATACACGATCAGATGGGCCAGCCATGTCGCCGGCTGCGCAGGCCAACCCAGTCGTTTCAGATGCAACGCCACCGGGCCCATCGCGTGTCGGTATGGGCCCTCCACCATCACCGATTGAATGCGATTGCGACCGGCGGCAAAATCTGACACGGCCGCCTGCAACGTGATCCCCGCGCCCATCGATGAACCCTGCAACACAAAACGCGCTCGCTCGGAAGCCGATTCTGAACCCGTCCGGGAAGCCGTCCTGGAATCCGTTTCCAGTTCCACATTTTCCAGCTCCACATTCGCGTCACGATCCAACTCGTTCATGATCTGAATCAGATCGCCTGGCTCTTTCACGCCCAACGTGCTGATCGGCCCGGTCGCATCGCCATGCCCACGCATGTCGTACACCACCACCCGCGCCGCATAGGGCGCAAAACGCGGGGCTTTAGTCAACGACCAGTAACGACTGCTGCTCCAGCCATGCGTCAGGATTACGGTCGGCCCATTTGGACTGCCACCCTCGATCACCCACGCGGATGTGCTCGTGCCATCTGTCAATTGAAATTCACGCGTTTCGCTGACCAACCCCAACTCGCTGGGCTCACAGGCAATTCCACGCGCCAAGGCGGATCCATACGTCCGCCGATCCGGATGGGTCATGCGATGCGCCACCGCCACTGCCGTCAAGACAACCAACACGCCCGCCGCGATGCCAAACAAAATCAACATCCGCACACCATAACGAAAACATCCCCCACTTTCCCCTGATCTTCATCAACTCGAGGCAGGCCCGCTAGTTTTCACCACGCAACGTACAATATCACCCCCCCCACGTTTCCCTTGCATGCTTAATCTGTACTTTTTACTGTTAACTCTTAACTTTTAACTTTTAACTTTTAACTTTTAACTTTTTACTTTTAACTAGCCCCCACCATGAACGATCACGACCTGCTCGACATCGCCATCGAAGAAGCGCAAGCTGGACTGCGCGAAGGCGGTCTACCCATCGGCTCAGCCCTGGCTAATCTCGACACCGGCGAAATCGTCGCACGCGGGCACAACCTCCGCGTTCAGACCGGCGATCCCACCGCTCACGCAGAAGTGGCCTGCATTCGCAATGCTGGACGTCGACGCGATTGGCCACAACTCACACTGGCCAGCACGCTCAGCCCCTGCATCATGTGCACCGGAACCGCCCTGCTCTATCGCATACCACGCATCGTCATCGGCGAAAACGAAAACTTCCTCGGGGCGGAACACCTCTTCGCCGATCACAACGTCGAACTCATCAACCTCCACAGCACCACCTGCCTCGACATGATGCGCCAATTCATCCAAGACCACCCCGACCTCTGGCACGAAGACATCGGCACCCCCCCCCCCCCCCCCACTCCCCCTGCTCCCCCTGCTCCCCCTGCTCCCCCCGCCTCCCCGCCTCCCTACTAACCCCACAATACCCTCGTAATTCTGTTCCTGGTTTTTACACGAATGTTTTTGTCCACAGATTTTCACAGATGGACACAGATTGTTCTTTAACGAGGAAATCAGGAATACAGGAATGTGAGACTCACGTTGATTCGACAAAATTTCACGCAACAAACAACAAACGATTCCTGTCTTCCTGCATTCCTCGTTATCGTCTTTTGCTTTTTTAAATCTGTGGCCATCTGTGAAAATCTGTGGACAAAGCTCAGCATTATTCGTTGAGCATTGGTGCCACGGCCGATTGTGCCGTTCCGGGTTCGATGGCCACGCCTGCGGCGATCAGTTCCGCTTCGATCGCGCCGAGACACACCATGGTGTCTTCGGCATCGACATAGCCCATGTGCGAAATGCGGAAAATTTTCCCTTTCCATTTCGCACCGCGACCATCCTGACCGCCGGCAATGTGGACGCCAAAGTTGTCACGCACGGCCCCGCGGAATTTGGAATCATCCACGCCTTCGGGATAGTACGCACCGGTCACTGAATCGCTAGGCGACTTGCTGATCAAGGTTAACCCCATGGCTTTGAACGCGGCGCGACCGGCGTCGGCCAATTGCCGGGTGCGTGCGATCGTCGCATCCAACCCGACGTTTTCGATCATTTCCAAGGCCACTCGCTGCCCGCGAATCAAACTCACAGGCGGCGTGAACGGGACATCGTTTTTCTTCCAACTGGCCAACCATCGCCGCAGGTCCAGGTTGTAATACCCTTGCGGTTTAACTTCGCTCAAACGTTGCACCGCTCGCTCACCCAGGCCGACATAACCCAGGCCGGGGGGCAGCATCAGGGCTTTCTGCGAGCCGGTCACCAGCGCATCGATGCCCCACGCATCCATCTCGACTTCCATCGCTCCGACCGAGGTGATGCCATCGACCAACAGCAGCGCATCGGTTTGGGATACCACAGTGGCCAACGCCTTTACATCACACACAGTCGCGGTGGATGTTTCCGAATGCACCACGGTCACGATACTCACATCAGGGTTTTCGCTGAGCAATGTCTGAATCTGGGCTGGATCAACCGCCTCGCCCCATGGGACATTGACGCGAATCTGTTCCACGCCCAATGTCGTGGCATATTGGTCATATACATCCTGCCAGCGCTCGCCGAATTTGCCGCTGGCGATGGTGATGGCTTTGCTGCCAGGCTTGATCAGCGAAATCTGGGATGCCTCATATGCGGTGGTGCCACTGCCCGCGATCGACAGCACCGGGCCGGCCGTGCGGAACACGCGTTGCAAGCGCTGCGACAGTTCGGCATAGATGGCCTGAAACTGTTTGGTGCGATGGTGGATGATCGGCTGAGCCATTTCCTGAAGCACCGCATCGGGCACCGCAGTTGGGCCGGGGGTGAGCAGGCGTTGCTTGAGTTCGGTATTGGGGGAAATCGTCATGTGGGGGATTATATGGAATCTGTACGAACTAGCTACGCAGGGTCATGTCCGATAAATCGCGCCGGCCTATCGCGTCCGGATAACGCACATTTGAGTCAACGCTGCGGGGAATACGCCTGCACTGGGGTACGCCAATCAAGATGAGAGTCTTGCTAGCCGAATGACCGGATAGACGACGGCATTTAGCGCCATCGACCCGGATGGCCGATATCGTTAAGGCACCAAATGTCAATATAGGTAAGCTAATATAACGTCCTAATAACTCCCACCAACCCACACATGTGTTTCCCAACGTCTACGCAGGTTCATCCCGCACGTTAGGAACCAACGCACCACCACCCTCCCCACCACCCCGCATGAGGCAACGCAATCACCGTGACCTGGCACGTCCTACATACTAAGAGCCGACAGGAAAAAGCGCTCACAAGTGACCTGGCTGCACTGGATATTGATTATTTCCTGCCCATGGTGGAACAGGTGCGTTACTACGGCAAACGTAAAGCGCGGGTGAATCTGCCACTGTTCCCGGGGTACGTGTTCATGAAAGGCCAGATCGATCAGGCATATCAAGCCGACCGGACGCGACGGGTGGCCAACATCCTGCCGGTGAGCGATCAGGACAAACTGGAACAGGAACTCGACCAGATTCGCCGGGTGCTAAATCAAAAGATCACACTCGAACCGTATCCGTTTTTGGCCGAAGGGATGGAAGTGGAAGTCCGGTCCGGGCCGCTACGGGGCACGCGGGGCAAAATCGAAAAACGCACCAACCAAAATCGTCTGGTGTTGCAAGTTGAAATGATAGGCCAGGCATCGAGCCTGGAAATCGAAGGATCGCTCCTGGATCCCGTGGCCTGAATAAATTTCTGATTTCTGATTTCAAATATCGGATTTCAGATGATGTAGATCACCCCCCCGCAACGCCCAAGCAATGCAGGGGAAACGTGGGGGGGTGGGGGGGGGCCGGTCAGGGGACCGGAGAGAATTGGAAGGATGGCAGGTTGGGTGCGCTTTGAAATAGCGCAGTCGACGGGGGCGGAGCCTTGCCCAAATTTACGCCCCCCCCCACGTTTTCCCTGCGTGGCCGAACGTTTTTGTGGGTATGTGTGTGGGGGGGGGGAGGGGGTGGACTTAAGGCCACCCGCCAGACCACCCCAAACGTAAAAATCAATCACGCCAGTTGCTCTAGTTTTAGAAACCCGCGTTCCATATGGATCAGCAATCAACACGAAATTAACACCATGACCACGACCTGGGCCTTAGCGATCGCGACGTACAAACGGGAAGACATTTTGCCGACCTGTTTGGAATTGGCAGCACGGCAGACTCGGCCGCCGCAAGAAATTGTGGTGATCGATGCCACGCCCGAGCCCGGGTTCACCGCGATTCGCGACAAGGTGATGAACGAGTTAGCCCCGCGCTATCCGGACATCCAATGGCGATACGACAAAGCCCGCGTCGCGTCCGCTGCCTCGCAACGCAACCAGTGCATCGAATCGTGCGAGTCGGATGTGCTGTTTTTGTTTGACGATGACTCGTTGATGTATCCACGCTGTGCCGAACGCCTCATGCAGGTGTACGACATGGATACTGAAGGTGCGATTGCGGGGGCCAGTCCGATGGATATACCGGTGGCCCCGACATTGGGTGATGATGGCCACGACGATGGACCATCGGATGAGGTGCCCATTCCACCGGTGGGCCGTAAGAAATACAACCCGATCGTGAAAACGATACGTGGCCTGTTGGGTGCGGACGATATTTTTGTGCCCTATGACGATGGGTTTCCCGACAAGCCGATCCCGGAAAAGATCAAAGCGTTAGGCGTGGGCCGACGCAGTTTGATGGCAGGCATGACGATGACGGTGCGTCGAAAATACGCGGCAGCGGAACGGTTTGATGAAATCCTCAAAGACCGTGGGCCTGAAGATTCGGACATGAGCTATCGCGTATCACGGCATGGCGCCCTGGTGACGGTGTTTGATTCGTCGTTGCACCATGTGGGTTCGCCCGGTGGTCGGTTCAGCCGATTCTCGCGTGAAGCGCTCTGTGCCCTGGGGCCTTTGGTGTTGCATCGCATTTACAGCACGGACCTGGCCCGCTCGAAAAAACGATCACGCTCCATGTTGCGACGGCGACTGATCATCGCGCTCTTGAAAGACCTGCAATCCAAACAATGGTCATTGCCACAGGCTAAAGGCATCTGGTTCGCACTACGACAACTCAAGCGCGTGTTTGCCATGGACGAAGCGCAATTGCGAGCATGGTACCCCGACTACCAAAAACAACTCATCGCCCAACGCGGCTAGAGCGTATCCAATCCGGGTGTCGCGTTTGCAGGCGTGTTCATTGTTGAGCATTAACCGCAACCACGGGACGCGGCGCATCGCCCGCTAAACATGGGGCCACGGCTAACGCCACAAACATCATCCATCAGTGAGACATCACGTGTTATGCGTATTGGTTATCTAATCCCAGAATTCCCCGGTCAAACCCATATCTGGATGTGGCGAGAAATCGTCCACATGCAACAGTGGGTCGAACATCTGTCGTTGATATCAACGCGTCGCCCAGGCGATCGCGATCGGGCTCGACATGCGTTTGCCGAGGATGCGGCGAAGCGCACGCAATACCTGTGGCCATTGTCAATCGGTACGATCATCGGGGGATTGCTCTGGGCGTTGTGCTGTCATCCGATCGGATTGTTGCGCTGCATCGGCATGGGTTTCACATTGCCTTTGAATGGCTCGCGACTGTCACGCTTGAAAAAAACCTGGCCATTGATTCCGTCGGCCATCGCATTGGCACGACACGCAAACCGCGAACGGCTCGATCATTTGCATTGCCACACCTGTGCGGGCGGAGCGCTGCTGGGCATGATGACCAAACGATTGATCGGATTGCCCTATTCGTTAACGCTCAACGCCAACATCGATTGGTGGGGTGGTGCGATGGCTCAGAAATTCGGCGAATCAGCATTCACCATCGCGATCACCGAGTGGCTGCTCGCACAAATCAAACGCGACTATCCGCAACTGCGCGATGACCAGGCCATCCTCGGCCGAATCGGCGTCGATTGCCAAAAATGGCACCCCCCCACCACCCCACATAATTCCACAGGTGATGAGGTACGCGATCTGGAGGCCGGATCAGTAGAATCCAATCATGATCGGCCCACGCGATTGATCACGGTCGGGCGTATGCATGAGAGCAAGGGCCATCATGTGTTGCTGGCAGCGGTAGGTCGGCTGATTGATGACGGGCGTGATATTCAATTGACGATGGTGGGCGATGGTCCCCAGCGTGATGAATTGGAAGCGCAGGTTAAACGATTGGAAATTTCCGATCGCGTCACGTTCACCGGTTCGGTCAGCGAAGATCGCATCATCGAACTAATGCCGAACGCGGACATGTTCATCCTTGCGTCATATGCCGAACCGTTGGGCGTGGTGTATATGGAAGCGATGGCCATGGGCGTGGCGACGATCGGCACCAACGCAGGCGGGGTCGGCGAAATTATAACCACCGGTCACGATGGGATACTTGTCGAACCTGACAATGCCGACGCGCTGGCTATGGCGATCGGGCAACTGATTGACGATCCGGCAGAACGCACACGATTGGCGCAATGCGGTCGTCAAACCATCGTGGAAAAATTCGACGCGCGATTTGGCGCAGCGACCTTATACGAACGACTCACCGGGAAGCGGGCGCCGGGGTTATAGTGGGCTGTGATGCGTGATGCGTGATGTGTGTGTGGGGGGGGAGAATGGGACGCTGCGCGTCGCCCGCTAAACGTTTGTGACTGAAATTATTGTTATGGCATCGACTAATAAAATTCGTGTGTTATTGATTGCTGAAGCGGCAAATCCGGAATGGGTCAGTGTGCCTCTGGTGGGCTGGTCGCATGGCCAGGCATTGGCCCAGGTGGCGCAGGTGCATCGGGTGACGCAGGTGCGTAATCGTGATGCATTTTTACGTGCCGGCATGGTCGAAGGTTTACCGGGCGACGGTGGTAATTTCACAGCCATAGACAGTGAACCGGTGGCCAAACCGATTTACAAAATGGCCACATTACTGCGTGGCGGAAAAGGCAAAGGCTGGACCACGGTCACCGCGCTGGGGGCGTTGCCGTATTACTATTTTGAACATCAGGTCTGGCGACAGTTTGGCGCAGCGTTGAAGCGCGGTGAGTATGACGTGGTGCATCGATTGACACCGTTGACGCCGACTTCGCCGAGCTTGTTGGCCAAGCGATGCAAAAAAATCGGAGTGCCGTTTGTGTTGGGACCATTGAATGGTGGCGTGCCTTGGCCCCGCTATTTCAATGATCGTCGCAACAAGGAACGCGAATGGCTCAGCTATGTGCGCAGCGCGTATAAATTGTTGCCGTATTACAAATCAACACGCAAACATGCATCAGCAATTCTGGTGGCATCAGGTCATACGCGGGAGCAATTGCCAACGGGCTGCGAGGATCGGACGTTCTATGTGCCGGAAAACGGCATTGATCCCGCGCGCTTTTCACAGGTGCGCCAGGCGAATACCGATGGCCCATTGCGTGCGGTTTATCTCGGACGATTGGTTGCTTACAAAGGCGCGGATATGTTGCTGGATGCAGCGTTGCCGTTGTTGCGAGAAGGCAAGATGACGTTGGAGATTGTGGGCGATGGGCCGATGCGTGATGAATTGAATGCGACGATCGCTGAACATGGCGTAGATGATGCGGTGACGATGCATGGTTGGGTCGAGCACGATCAGGTGCAGCATTTGCTGGCCAAAACGGATGTATTGGCATCGCCCAGCATTCGCGAATTCGGCGGCGGCGTGGTTCTCGAAGCCATGGCAATCGGAGTGGTGCCGGTCGTGGCCAACTATGGCGGGCCCGCGGAATTGGTCACGCCGAAAACCGGCATTGCTGTGACCATGGGCGAACAGCCCGTGTTGGTGGCGGGGTTCCGCGAAGCGTTGCAAGACCTGGCGGACAACCGCGAAAAACTGGAAGCGATGTCGATCGCAGCGCGTCGGCGAGCGTTCGGTTGTTTTTCATGGGATGCTAAAGCGCAGGTGGTGCGTGGGATTTACGAATGGGTGTTGGGACGCGGCAAGAAGCCGATGTTGCCGATGCCGGTACCTGATCCGGAAGAAACAGTGAATGTAGAAATGCACATGACGGGGGCTGTTAACTCATGATTCCAGCCACATGGATGTTATGGCTATGGGTGCCGATCACGCTGGTGATATTCAGCCAGTTCGCGGTGCGCCGGGCGATCTTGATTTCGTACCTGACGGGGTGGATGTTTCTGCCGCAGGCGATGATCGCGATGCCGGGCTTGCCCGACCTGACGAAGATGTCGGTGACGGCCATCGGTGTTTTGCTGGGTGTGTGTTGGCGTGATTTCTCGCGAATGAGCGCGTACCAGTTTCGCTGGTTCGACGTGCCAGTATTGGCATGGTGTCTGGCGGCTCCGATTGCAGCCTCGGTGTTAAACGGATTGGGTCTGTATGACGGCCTTTCCGAAGCATTGCGATCGACGCTGTTGTGGGCCGTGCCGTATTTCATTGGTCGCCAGTATTTCAATGATCGACAAGGTGTGCGCGATCTGGCCATTGCGTTGTTTGTGGGCGGATTAATTTACATGCCGTTGTGTTGGTTTGAAATGCGTTTCAGTCCACAACTGCACAACAAAGTGTATGGCTATCACGCCCACTCATTTGCCCAGACCAAGCGCGGCGACGGATTTCGTCCGACTGTGTTTATGGAACATGGGTTGATGGTGTCATTGTGGATGGCCAGCGCGTCGTTGGTGGGGATATGGTTATGGGTGACGGGGATCGTGAAAAAAATCTGGCACATTCCCATGCAATATGCCGTGCCGGTGTTGGTGCTGACAACAGCGCTGGGCAAGAGCATGAATTCGTTGTTGTTGATGATTGCCGGTAGTGCCACGCTGATCCTGTCGAAATATATTCCGATGCGAATTCTGGCGATCGCGTTGGTCGCTGCGGCCCCGATCTATTGCGTGGTGCGCATCACTGGCTCGTGGGGCGGCGACGCCGCGATCACAATGACGCAGATGATCGCGCCGGATCGGGTGCTCTCGTTGCAATTTCGATTCGACAATGAAATGATGCTGATGGATCGTGCGATGGAAAGACCAATCTTCGGCTGGGGCGGACAGAACCGCATGGCCGTTCGCGATGATGATGGCAAAATTATCAGCGTGACCGATGGGTTGTGGATCATTGCCTTGGGCCAACGCGGAATGTTCGGCTTGATCGCATTGCTGGGCACGATTCTGGTGCCTGCAGTGTTGGCATTGCAACGACCGGCCACGGACTGGGTAAAGCAGGAATACGCGCCGACGATCGCGTTGGGAATGGTGATGATCATTTTCATGATCGACAACCTACCCAACGGCATGGAAAACCCCGTCTATATGATGTGCGGCGGTGCGGTAGCCGCGTATGCCACACGTACGTTGTACTACCGACCCAAACGCAAAGCGGTGGCCATGCCGCTATACGAAGAACAGCAAAACACCGAGTCCTGATGCGCGATGCGTGCCTGTTACCGCACACGGCGGTACGGCATGCAAGGTTCGTCAAGCTTCGTCAAACTTCGCAAGATTTGATATCACCTCATGACCCAGGCCGACGCCCTACCTCAAAATGATCCGCCAACTGGTGCCCCAGCGCCAGAAGCCACCGCACCTGCGCCTGCGCCCAAGCGTTCGCTCAAGGCCATGGTCATCCGCGGTTCGATGTGGTCGCTCGGTGGCTACGGGTTCGGCCAGATTTTGCGCCTGGCCAACAATCTGATTCTGACGCGATTGTTGTTTCCCGAGGTGTTCGGGATTATGGCTTTGATCAACGTCACGATGGCAGGTTTGAAAATGTTTTCCGATGTCGGCATCGGACCGGCGATCATCCAGAATCCACGAGGCGACGAATCCAAGTTCCTCAACACTGCGTTTTCCATTCAGGTCATTCGTGGGTTTGTGTTATTCGCCGCAGCCTGTGCATTGGCCTATCCATTTGCCGCGTTTTATGAAACCGGTCATTCCTTGCATGAGCCGATCCTGGCCCAACTCGTTCCCGTAGCCGCTCTGGCGGTTTTGCTCAACGGCTTTCAATCCACTGCGTTTTTCACCTGTCGCCGACACATGCGTCAGGATCGCCTCACAATCATGGGCATCGTGCAGTCTGTGGTCAGTCTGGTGACCATGATCGTCTGGGCTTACTTCCAACCCACGGTTTATGCTCTGGTGTTCGGAGCTTTGATCGGACAGGCCGTGGCCTTGGTGATGGGCCATGTCTACCTGCCGAAGAAATTGCCCAATGGGTTGGACGACCGCCGCGATCGAATCGCATGGGATGGTGCCAGTGCTCGTGAATTGATCAACTTCGGCCGATGGATTTTCCTGAGCACGATGCTCACCTTCATCGCGGGACAATCCGACCGACTGGTACTGGGCAAAATCGCAGGCATCGAATTCCTTGCGTTTTATTCCATCGCCGTCATGCTCGATCGCACGGCTTTGCAAGGCATCAAAATGTTGGGCGGACAGGTGCTGTTCCCCTCGTATTCGCGACTGGTCCGTGACAAACCGGAACGGCTATATCACAACCTGCGAAAAAGTCGCATGGCCATGACCGGGGTCAGTTGGGCCGCGTCACTGTTCTTGATCGTCACCGGCTACTGGTTGATCGATTTCATGTATGACGACCGCTACCAGGACGCGGGATGGATGCTCCAACTCCTGCCACTGAGTACGTTGGTCGGCATTTTGTCAGCCACCTACAGTGATGCGTTGCTGGCCCGCGGCAAAACATTCAACCTGATGTTGTTGCAGGGCACGCAGATTATCCTGCAATTTACGTTCATGATTCTCGGTGAAATCTACTTCGAACATCATGGCTTAATTCTCGGCCTGGTCTTGGCGCAATGGCTTTTGTATCCCGCGTATGCGATCACCATGAGACGCGAAAAACTGTGGCAGCCCGAACTGGACCTACCCGTGATCGGCATGGCTATCGTCGTGGCATCCTTGTCGCTGTGGTATCACTTCGGTTAAACGAACGCCATAAAACCCCAGGTGTTTCCCACAGATCTGTCCCATTCCATTCAACCTAAAAAATCACGCTAACTATGATTGACGCCCCAATATTTTTAATCGGTTCTGAACGTTCAGGCACCACGTTGCTGCGACTGATGCTGTCGAGCCATCCGCAGATTGCCTGGTGCAATGAATTTGAATACAGCGTCGATCACGTCGGCGATGATGGCTCCACACCTGCGGTGGCTGATTACATCGAGTCGCTGTCGGCCCATCGTATTTTTCGCGCGACAGGTTTTACGATTGATCCGAACCAAACCTATCTGGAAAATGTAAACGGGTTCCTGGAACAAAGACGCCAGGCAGAAAACAAACCGATCATCGGAGCCACCTGCCATCGCTACTATCACCGGCTGTTAAAACTGTGGCCCAATGCTAAATTTATTTTCCTGCATCGCGACGGTCGGGACGTGGCTCGTTCGTGCATCCAGATGGGCTGGGATGGCAATGTCTACACCGGCGTATCACGTTGGATCATCGCCGAAGAAGCGTGGGACAACCTGAAAAATTCCTTGCCGGATGATCGGTATACCGAAACGTCCTATGAAAAACTGATCAGTGACCCGCCTGCGGTGTTGGCGCAGTTGGCTGATTTCATAGGACCCGGCTACGACGAGCGGATGCTGGATTATGATCAGACGACGACCTACAAAAAACCCGATCCTAAACTGATCTCCCAATGGAAACGCAAACTCAGCAAATCGCAATTGCAGATTCTCGAGTCGCGCATCGGCGATCGACTCGCTGAGCAAGGCTACGAATTGTCAGGCCACCCACGGATTACCATTGGGCCGATGCGACGAATCTGGTTCAAATTGCATGATCGGTTCGGCCGACTGATGTTCCGAATCAAACGGTACGGGCTGTGGCTAAGCATTGCCGACTCGCTATCACTGCGGTTCGGCCCACATGCGTGGCGTAAATCCGTGCTACTCAAAAAGGGCGCAATCGACACCACGCATTTGCGCTAAGCGATGATGTGGTCTGCGATGAACCCTGTGTGCGAAGCGCTAACTATATAAGTGCTGAATTTGTCAATTGTTTTCGCAATGAAGTATGAATGAGACTCAAAAAAAACCTGCGCCGCTGGGCATTGTCATCATCAACTACCGCACTGCGGCGATGACGATTGATTGCCTGGATACCTTAGCGATCGAAATCGAACGTCATACCAACGTGCGCGTGGTGATCGTGGATAATTTGAGCGGCGATGATTCGCCCGACATTATCGAACAGGCGATCGCCCAGCGCGGTTGGTCGGATTGGTGCGAACTATTGCGATCGCCGGTGAATGGAGGGTTCTCATCAGGGAACAACGTGGGCATGAAACACCTGCGCGAGACCGGCGACGCGGAGGCGTATCTGTTACTTAACAGCGATACGTTGGTGCGACCCGGCGCAATCGGTTCAATGTTGCAAGCATTGCACGATAATCCAAAAACCGGCATCGTCGGCGTGCGCCTGGAGTGGCCCAATGGTGAGGCGCAGGTCAGTACATTCCGATACCGCACACCGATCAGCGAATTCCTGGGCGCAGCAGCAACCGGGCCGTTGACCAAATTATTTTCCGGCAGTGAAACATCCATGCCCGTACGTGATGAACCGTTTGAACCGGAATGGGTCAGCTTCGCCTGTTGCTTGATTCGAAAAACAGTGATCGATGACATCGGTTTGATGGACGAAGGGTACTTCATGTATTTCGAAGACATCGATACCTGCCGTCGCGCTAAAAAAGCAGGGCACGGCGTGTTGTATTGGCCAAACGCACATGTGGTGCACCTGCGTGGTGGCACGTCGAGCGTCAAACAAAACGCCGCGCAACGGAAACGATTACCAGCCTACTATTACGCAGCACGCTCGCGGTATTTTGCAAAATGGTATGGCTTGCCCGGTTTATGGATGACCAACGGATTATGGCTGTTGGGACGAGCGATTGCTAAATGTCGGGAACTGGCAGGACGTCCCACGCATATCAGTGACCGGGCCAGTCGCGACATTTGGACTCATGCGATTCATCCATTGCGACCGTATCGTCCATGAGTCATACCAAGCCACGCTAAACCATGTCATGCCGCCCACGCATGACAACGCATGTCGCGTTAAAAGACCACAGGCTTAGACCACCTGCGACGCGACAATCACACTGAATTTACAGGGTCTATTGGATCGGTTGATATCATGCCACGACTACCTGATTTCATCATCATCGGTGCCATGAAATGCGCCACGAGCACCTTGCATGAACAACTGGCACAGCAGCCAGGTGTTTTTATGTCGACGCCCAAGGAACCAAATTTTTTCTCTGATGATGAAGTCTATGCCAAGGGCATGGATTGGTATCACCAACTATTTAGCAACCACAACGATGCGGAATTCTGTGGCGAGTCGAGCACACACTACACCAAATTGCCGACGTATCCTGAAACGGTCAACCGATTGGCCGAACATGTGCCTGATGCAAAATTCATTTATGTGATGCGGCATCCAATCGATCGGTTGGTTTCGCAACACATGCACGAATGGACCAAACGGCTAGTGACCAAAAAAATCAACAAGGCCATCCATCGCTTTGAACCGCTGATAGCTTACAGCCAGTATGCCCGTCAGTTGAAACCATTTATAGAGCGATTCGGCTGCGACCGGGTGTTGCCCGTGTTTTTTGAAAATCTGCGTGATCATCCGCAACAGGAACTCGAACGCGTATGTCAATTCCTCGGCTATCCGGGCAAACCGGTGTGGCGCTTTGATATGGATCAACAAAACGTATCGAGTAAAAAATTGCGGACGAATCCGATCCGTGATTGGATATTAAGTTTTCCGGGATTGCGTTGGATACGTTTGCATTTGGTGCCGCAATCCTGGCGGGATACGGTCAAACGTCTATGGACGATTAACAAACGCCCGAAATTGAGCAAAGCCTCAATCGCTGAGTTGACCGAAATTTTCAACGAAGACTTGGCTGAACTCGGCCAAATGTTAGGCTTGCCCTTGCGATGCGATAATTTTGTAGAAATCGGCACAAGTACAGCGAACCCGCAATGGGCGCAGGCGGTGCAACAGCAATACAGCTCCACCCGAATTACGCCGCGACAGGAATCCGTCGCATGACCCCACCCACCCCCCCACTCACGCCCACTCCCACACCCTCACGCTCACACTCGCCAACGGACCATGAATCCACCAAGTCATCGGTCGGCCATGGCGCACCGGATCACACGGGCAACCCGCGTATAGGCGTAATTGTGATCGGTCGCAATGAAGGCGCGCGATTGATTGCGTGTATCAAGAGTGTGACGAGGCCGGACACGCGCGTGGTGTATGTCGATTCACAATCGAGCGATGACAGCGTGGCCAATGCGCGGGCAGCCGGTGCCGTGGCGATTGAATTAAAAGAGGGCAAGCTGACCGCAGCACGTGGGCGACAAACAGGACTGGATTGGTTTAAAGAACATCATCCTGATCTCGAATGGATTCAGTTTGTTGATGGCGATTGCATTGTTGACACGCAATGGTTCGAACATGCGGAAACATGTTTGCAAAGTGACGCAAAAATCGCAGGTGTTTCGGGCCGACGTTTCGAAGAAGATTTAGCCGGTTCGATTTATCATCGCATGACAGACATCGAATGGAATACACCAGCCGGTCCTGTGGATTATTTTGGTGGCGATTCATTTGTGCGCGCGTCAGCGATACGCAGCGTGGGCGGGTGGTCCGTTGATTTGATCGCTGGCGAAGAGCCGGAATTGTGTTTTCGACTGGGCCAGGCAGGTTGGAAGATGCATCGATTGGACGTCACGATGGCGGGGCATGACATTCAAATTTATTCCTTCGGCGCGTTTGCTCGACGGTATCTGCGATCGGGCCATGCGTATGCGGAAGTGGGTTGGCGACACCGACATGGCCACGGCAAAAAATGGTGGAAGCGAGCCCGCGGCATGTTTTTGCAGGGCATCGTATTACCCCTGATGATCGTCGCGGCCCTGGTCAGTAGTGCGTGGCTCGGCGCGTGGGGATTGGTTATCGCCGGGATATTGATGTTGCCGTTTTTGTGGTGGGGTGGCCGAACATACCAATGGTGTCGCGGTCGCAATGTGGATCGCGGATTGGCTATGGCCTACGCCTTATGCACGGTGGCATCGAAACCCTACGGCGGCCGTGGCGTGTTGCGGTTTTTCTGGGGACAGCTATCGGGATCGCGTTCCAACATTATCGAATACCAGGCGTCCAACGCCACGTCATCCGCCGCGCAAGCGCAAACCCATGCCTCATCCAGGCAGCAGGCCTGAACGAATTACGCACACGATGAGTACCAGTTTGAATTCCGAGAGCCCGCGTCCGGCGTTGTTGTACGTCGCCGCACAATTGCCCAAGCGATCAGAAACGTTCGTATATCGCGAGGTCTTGGGATTGCGTCAACGCGGGTATCAGGTGACCGCCGCATCCGTACGCAGCCCTGAAACGAATTTGGGAACAGCCGCACTGGATGAACTGGCAGCCCAAGCCGTGGTGGTTTATCAGGGTGGCTGGTGGTGGCAGGGTTTGATCGAATGCTTGAAAAATCCACGGCTGTTATGGCGCATGCTAGGCGATGCGTTGGGCCGTCACGATGTGCGAGGAATAAGTGGGCGATTGAAAATCATCGCGCAAGGCCTGGGCGGATTATCGTTAGCCCGACGATTGCGCGGAGCGAATGTCGCTGTCACGCATGTGCATGCCCACATGGCCCACGTGCCCACAACGATCGCGATGTATGCGGCAGCAGGCCTGGGTGTGCCGTTTAGTTTTACAGGGCATGCAGCCGATTTATTTCGTGATCGACAGTTGCTGGTGACCAAATTGCAACGCGCAGCCTTTGTCAGTTGCATCAGCTATTGGCATCGCGAGTTTTATCGCGAAGCGCTGCGCGATGCGGGGATCAATCTTGAAGATAAACCCGAGGGAAGTATGGGCAGGAATGCGGGGGGGGATGTGGGGGGGAATGCGGGGGGAAATGTGGGGGGGGCGGGGGGTGGGAGGTTGCCGGTGGTGCGTTGTGGTGTGCCCAGTGACGGAGATGGCGCGGAAGCGACGCATACCACGACGGGAAAAACCACCAGCGAGCTGACATTACTGACCGTTGGCCGACTGGTGCCCAAAAAAGGTGTCGGGCCGTTGTTACAAGCCTGGGCGAAGTTGTCGGAACGCGGGCAATTGCACACAGATGACGGACGTTGGCGACTGGTAATCGTCGGCGATGGCCCCGAAGAAAAATCGTTGCGAGAACTGGCCACGTCGTTGGGGATTGATGAACACGTGTCGTTTCTGGGGGCACAGAACAACGATTGCGTTCGGCAACACATGGCCCAATGCGACATGTTTATTTTGAATTGCCAACCTGCGCAAGACGGCGATCGCGATGGCATACCCGTGGTACTCATGGAAGCCATGGCCGCGAGTAAATGCGCGATCAGCGGCGACCTCCCTGCCATTCGCGAATTGATCGAACATGATAAAAGCGGCGTGATGGTCAACGCGGGGCAAGCCGAGGAATTGGCCCAGACATTAGTAAGCTTGATGACGGACAAAAACCGACGTGACCAACTGGGGCAAGCAGGTCGGGCGCAGATCGCTCGGGAATTTTCATTGGAGGGGAATCTGGATCGGTTGACCGCTGCATTTTCGCAAGCGGGAAACCTGTCATAATAGGGAACGGTTCAAGACGAATCGAACATTCAGGGCCCCTTCATCTGTCGCATGAAAACATCACCGGACAACATCAATAACGCAGCGAACTACATGACCGCATTACGTGCGTTGCTGGAGCAGGTCGATCCTCAGCCTATCGATGATTATGTCGACATGTTGTTCGACGCATGGCAAGAGGATCGCTGCGTGTATCTATTTGGCAACGGCGGCAGCGCGTCGTGTGCGGGCCATCATGTGGCGGATTATGTGAAGACCTCGCAGGTGACAGGCCAACGCCGTCTGCGAGCCTATTCGCTGTGCGACAATGTTGAAATGCTCACGGCAATCAGCAATGACGATAGTTACGATGATGTGTTTCGACATCCGTTGGAAAGCTATGGTCGGCCGGGCGATATCGCGGTAGCGATCAGTTGTTCGGGGAATTCGGCAAACGTCGTGCGGGCCATTGAATTTGCCGCAGCCCATGGCATTAAAACGGCCGCGATCACGGGGATGACCGGGGGAAAAATCGGGGCCTTGGCCGATGTGCATATGCATATTCCCAGTCATCACTACGGCCTGATTGAGGATGTGCAATTATCCGTGGGGCATATCGTGGCCCACACGTTACGTCAGAAAATCGCAGCGCAATCCAATTCGGCGTGAATGCCGACGTTGTTAAAAATCCGGGCGCAATATTATTGGCCATCAAATCAAATCGATGCCGGCAAGTGCGGGCGTGGCGATGAATGTTACGAGTAGAACACAGCATCATGAGTGAAAACCGTCGTTATTGTTTGATCAGTCCGTGTCGTGATGAAGCGGAATTTTTGCGGCGCACGTTGGATAGCGTGTTGGGGCAAACCGTGCCACCGGCGCGTTGGGTGATTGTGGATGATGGCTCAACGGATGAGACGCCGGAAATTCTTGCCGAGTATGCGGCGAAGCATGATTGCATTCGCGTGGTGCCTAAGCCGAACCGCGGTAAGCGGAAGGTAGGCCCCGGCGTGATCGAAGCGTTTTATGCGGGCTATGACACGATTGATCCAAACGAGTTTGATTACGTATGCAAAATTGATGTGGATCTGGATTTGCCGCTGCGTTATTTCGAAACATTGATGGAGCGCATGGAAGAGGACCCGCGCATCGGCACGTGCAGTGGCAAGCCGTATTTCCCTGGGCCCACCAATGCCGGCAAAAATTTTGAGGGGGAATTGATCAGCGAAGCCTGCGGTGACGAGATGTCGGTGGGCATGATCAAGTTTTACCAAACGCGATGCTTCCAACAGATCGGCGGATTTGTGCGGCAAGTGATGTGGGATGGCATCGATTCGCATCGCTGTCGCATGCTGGGCTGGAAAGCATGTGCGTGGGACGATCCGGAATTGCGTTTCATTCACCTGCGACCGATGGGGTCGAGCCACAAGGGCATTTTCACGGGCCGAATGCGTCACGGTTTTGGCCAATGGTTTATGGGAACAAGTTTGTCCTACATGACCGCCAGCGCGTTATTCCGCATGACGCGTCCGCCGATATTACTCGGTGGCCTGGCTATGTGGTGGGGTTATGTGCGATCGATGATCACACGCGCCCCACGCTACGACGACCTGGCATTTCGCAAATTTTTACGACGGTATCAACGAAACTGTTTGTTGCATGGCAAAAGCGCCGCCACACAACAACTCAATGACCAATGCGCTTCCCGATTTAATCCAAACGCGACCGCACCGACGGAGAACTCACATGGCTAAGCCCATTCACAACCACTTGCCCACCACCAAATCGGCGTACGATCCTACGATCGACGTATCCATCTGCGTGCCGATCTTCAATGAAGAAGAAGGCATCCCCAAACTGTACGAAGAAATTCGCAAAGTGATGGACGATGGCATCTATAACTACGAAGCCATTTTCGTCAGCGATGGCTCGTGGGATAACAGCGTAGCACGTTTGCGGGAAGTCACCGCAGGCGACGAGCGCGTGACGATCATCGAACTGATGCGAAATTTCGGCCAAACGGCTGCGATGGCCGCAGGGTTTGATGCAGCACGTGGCGCCGTGATCGTACCGATGGATGGCGATTTGCAAAACGATCCGGCAGACATTCCCAAGCTGGTCGCCAAGCTTGATGAAAACGGTGCCGAGCCGGGCAAGTGGGACATCGTCAGTGGCTGGCGTAAAGATCGCAAGGACAATGCGCTGGTACGAAAGCTGCCTTCGAAAATTGCCAATCGCCTCATTAAGAAACTGACCTGGACCACAGAGATCCACGACTTCGGTTGTTCACTGAAAGCCTATCGCCGACAGGTACTCGAAGATGTCACGATCTATGGCGAGATGCATCGATTCCTACCGGCGATCTGCAAATGGCGTGGGGCCCGGGTCACCGAACAGGTGGTCAACCATCGCGCTCGCGAATTCGGCCATTCCAAATACGGCCTCAAACGCACGTTCAAGGTGTTGCTGGATCTGCTAACCGTAAAATTCCTCGGGGACTATCTCACCAAGCCGATCTATTTTTTCGGCAAACTGACCATGATCGTGTTGGCGGTTTCGTTCCTGTCGTTGTTCGTGGCCATCCTGCAGCGCTACGGCATCATGACCGGCGGTGACTACCAGATCAAAATGAACAATAACGTGTTGCTGTTGTTTTCCATGATGACGTTCCTCATGGGCGTGCTGTTCATCATGATGGGCGTGCTCAGCGAATTGATGGTTCGCATTTACCACGAAAGCCAGAGCCGCATGCCCTACAAAATTCGATATCGGCTCAACGGCCACGATCAGCCCGGTACCACCCCCTCCCCCACGCCGACAGCCCCCAACAATTAACCCCTCCTGCCGGTCCTCGTCCGCCCGGCCGGCCTCAAAACCGGCGTTTTGAGCCCTTGTGACGCGATACCGTGGTGTGTTCCCGTGGCGAATTCCTTCGAGCCGGGTTGAATTCACACTAAATTCGCTAAATTATCCAAACTATACAAACAAACTCACGAGCGAAGAAAATTATAAATACCGCCAAAGACACGCGATATTTAGTCCGATAATGCTTGCAGACAGGGTACACACAAGCTATATTTCACAGGGAAAATCACACTACTGCACATACCATAGCGCCGGGGCTATTCGGCCGAATGTGTGGGATAAACGCTGCCAACCTTCACAGCGTTTCAATGAGCGCAAGCTAAAACACCAAATTTACCGGTTGGGTTTCCGGAGAGAACTGACTAACAACGACTCGATGCGAGCCAACGCATCGAGCAAACGATTCTGGAGAAGAAAGCATATGGACGGGAGAAGCGTCTATTCAATTAGCAATGTCACGGCATTTGGACTGTGTGGTCTCATCGGCTTGGCCGCAGCGAGCACCGCGCAAGCAGATCCATACAAAATCATGTCCATTGGCGACTCGCTGACACATGGGATCAACACGTTTCCTGTGCCCAGCGCACCTTACGGCTACCGCGTGCCAATGTTCAACGAACTGACCAGCCAGGGATTTGATATCGAAATGGTTGGCTCGCAGTTCCAAACCGATAGCAATGGCACCGGGGCGGGTGGCACGGTCTATCAGGATGGCACCAGTGATCTGAATAAATACCACGAAGGCCATTCCAGTTGGCGCATCGGCGGAACGTATGATCTCACGAACGTGGCTGGAACATCACAGCTGCACACGGCCAGCAATGTCGTGGACCACGGCGGCGATATGGTTTCCTTCAAATATACCGAAGGCACGATTCCCGAAAACTTCGGGCCGAATCAACCCGACGGCGGGCAAGCCACCGCACGCGGCATTTTCGAACACCTGCCGACCATGCTCAACGCTAGCGGTCCGGGTCACGATCCCAGCGATGTCGATATGGTTATTTTGTGGATCGGCATTAACGACGTGAAGAACGGCGAAGATGCGGCCTCCGCCCCAACACGTTTGCTCAATCTCGTCGATCTGGCCGTGAGCTTACTGCCTTCCGACTCCAACCTGATTCTGATGAACCTGGCTGCGGTAGGCGACGATTACAGCTTGTCCGGCCCATACAACGGCGACGCGGTTGGACTCAACGCCGCAATTGATGCCTTCAACAGCAGCTTGCTCAGTGGGTTCAATGCGAAAAATTACGCCAACGTGGAACTGTTCGACACGAATGCGTTACTCGATCAATACCTGGCCCTGAATCCGGGAACCGATCCCTATTATGTAGACGAACTACATTTCGCCGATGGTACGTACGAATTCATCGGCCAAACCCTGGCAGACCAGATCACGCAAGCTATTCCAGAACCGAGTGTGCTGGCCATGCTCGTCATCAGTGCAGGTCTGATGGGCTCACGATCACGGAAAAACATGGTGGCATCAGCTCGATCACCGAGATAACCACCAGAATAACGTGAGCCAAGCCAGCTACAACGCAATCGCGAACGCAAACGATTCGAGCCCGCTGTCAAAGCCACGATATAAAACGATAAAAAAGATAAAAAACGAACGATAGCGAGATCGGCCAACCGTTGGGCATGCCTGCCCATCAACACCCCGGCCCATCTACAATCACACCGTCCCCGGGTCAATGGCCCGGGGTTATCATTACCCCCCCACACACCCACCCCCCACCGCCCCAACCTGTACCACGATCGCTGTAAAAAATTTCGCACCCAGCGCGAGGCGCGATGGCTGCATCTATCCCACCTTCGGGCCCAGTTATACCCATCCCGTTTTGAACTCGTGCGTTAGCCGCCACTCTTGAGCAGCGCGTCACGGCCAACAAACCCTCGACACTCGCGCCGCCCACGAACGAAAGCTAACAGGGAATCACACGCGAGAAATTTCGTTCCGTATTTGGGCTCCGGCTCGGCCGACCGCCGCGATCGTCACACTTTGGCTTCCACGAATTTCAATATGGCATTGAGCAAAACAAAATCTGATCTGCTGATCGCCACAGGCTCACAATTCATGGAAAAAATCATCGGGTATCTGATCCTGATGGTGCTGACTCGCTACATGACCAAGGAAACGGTCGGGGATTATTTCCTGGCCATGGCGTTATCACTGCTCGTTTCCCTAATCGCTGACCTGGGCACCAATACCCATCTGGTCCGCACGATTGCGAACAAGGACAAGCCCACAAAAAACAAATCGGGTGCGCAATCCGACAATCCAGACCACCCCTCTGGCGAACGCGACTATGGACTCAACGAATTATCCGCAGTATTCACACTACGATTAGGCCTATCGATCATCGGGTACATCGGTCTGGTGGGGTTCATTGCCCTGACGAACCCACGCCTGTTGGAAATAACCTGCTTGACCGCGTTTTACACGTTGGTCATGGGAATGTTTTACGCGTTCAGCTCGTTTCTGATCGGACATCGTTGGTTGGGAACACGCGTGTTGGTAAGCATGTGTGGCCAGATATTGATGCTGCTGAGCGTAGGGTTGATGGTGTATTTTCATTGGGACCTGCGCGAGCTATTGATCTGCTATGTCGTCGCCAACTGCATCACGTTAGCACTGGCATGGCTGATCGTACGCCGAGCCTTTGGCGCTATTCAATGGAAAGCCCCGATGGGTGCCATTCGCCTGATTGCCATCGCATCGTTCCCGCTGTTCATTCTTGGGTTTCTGCAAATGATTCAGTTCAAGATCGACACCATCATGCTCGGGTACATGCAGACAGCCACAGGCAACACCCCTTCGCAGGAAGTAGCACGCTACGAAACCGCTTACAAATTGTTCGAAGCTTCACGGTTCATGGCTCGACCATTCCTGCAGGTCTTTTTGCCGATCACCGCGGCCTTGGTCGCCCAGGGATTATGGCTTAAATTACGCGGCAAAATCCGTGGACTGTTCGGACTGGCACTGGTCGGCGGCACCGTAATGAGCGTCCCGGTATTACTCCTGGCTGACTATATCATTGTGTTGATGTTCGGCGAAGCCTATCAGGATTCCATTGTCATCCTACGAGTATTGTTTCTGACCACACCACTGATGTTTGTAAATTTTGTAGCCATGTTTTTATCCAATGCAACCCGTCAGGAACGTATCACGGTCTGGGTCACCGTCGCTTGCCTGATATTCAATGTGATACTCAACACGGTGGCCATACCACGCTACGGCGCTCTGGGTGCCGCGTGGGCCACGTTGGCTTCTGAATCGCTCATGGCTATAAGCCTGACGACAATCATTCTTCTTTACGTCCGCCACCAAATCCGTGCAGGCCGAGACGCCACACCTATCGACGACACACCATGACCGACCCCATTGCCCAACCCGCACTCCCCATGACAGACCATACACCACAACCTTCGCAACCCATGCGCATCGCCGTCGTAGCCGCATGCCCGTTCCCCTATCCACGAGGCACGCCGGTGCGTATTCATCGCATGGCCGAAGCGCTGGCGAAGCGAGGCCACGATGTGCATGTGGCCACGTACCACCTTGGTGATAACGCTGACGACCAACCCTTCACCACGCATCGCATCGCCAAGGTTCCCTCCTACACGCGTACCGAAGCGGGACCCAGTTGGCAAAAACTCCTGGTATGCGATCCGATGCTCGTGGCCAAACTGGCACAGGTTTATCGCAAGCACAATATTGACGTGGTTCATGCCCATCATTACGAGGGACTGTTGGCGGCATTGGCCGCACCTCTGTTGGCCCCGTCAGCGCGACGTATCCCGATCGTGTTTGACGCCCACGTGTTGCTTACCGCTGAACTGCATTACTACGGCATGGGCATGATTAAATCGTTCAAACAGAAAATCGCGCGCATGTTTGACCGAGGATTACCGAAACGGGCCCAACATGTGGTCACCGTCACCGATGAAATTCGCGACAAGCTAATTCAGATCCACGACCTATCACCTGACAACGTGACGGCCCTGGTTAACGGTGTGGAAATCGAACACTTTGATCATCCCCGCGCGGTACACGGGTCTGATTCAGCCGAGTTAGGCTCGCCGCGAACATTGCTGTTTACAGGCAATTTGGCGGCGTATCAAGGGGTGGGACTGATGCTGGAGGGGTTTGCCAAATTGCGAGCCAAGCGTCAAGACGTGCGTCTACGCATCGTGACTGGCTCATCATTCGATGACTACGAAAACCAGGCGCGCGATTTGGGTATTCGTGATGCGATCGACATTCTGCCCGGGGGGTTTGCCGAACTGCCCAACCATATGATCGAATGCGATCTGGCCCTGAACCCGCGCGTTGAGGGTGACGGCATTGCCATGAAACTACTCAACTACATGGCCGCAGGCATTCCAGTCATTTCATTTGCGGGCACAGCCAAACTCATCGAACACGAAAAATCCGGATGGATCGTTCCTGATGATGATACCCAGGCATTGGCTGATGCTATCGATCACTTGCTCAACCATCGCCAACAGGCAGAACAATTGGGTGTTGAAGCCAAAGCCTACGCTACCGCACATTTAAGCTGGGATCGTGTGGCAGAAAAATGCGAACACATCTACCAACAGTTGTGTCGCGGCGCATGACCATAAATCACTTTTGCTTTCATCATTTCGATGTTCTTACAACTCATTGAACTGAAATGATGCCGAGCTTTTCGTGTATTCCGATGACATAAAGATTGAGGGATTATCGGTGCCAAGCAGCTTATAAGCCTTGTATTATCGCACCTCCACGATTTACGCCTCGGACTCGAAGGTTAGTGTTCTCCCATACGTCATATAAATCGAATTGACACTGTCATATTGACGATAGATAACGCAGGCAAATCACACACGCTAAACCCATTAGCAAACGTGTTCGCCCGCACAACTCCAAGCCGACTTGGGGTTTTATCAATTTTATCACCAGCCACACCAATAACGCATCATGGATGATCTGATGGAACAAACGGCATCGCCTAATTCAACGTCGCAGCAGTCATCGCATGCATCACTGCCCGATGGCGACACAAGCGACACCAAACAGAACGCGGGGCCACCCACGACGGTCAGTGCGGTAGTCATCAATTACAACGGCGGCCAGCGCATCATCAACACGATCGAAGCGTTGGTAAATCAGCCGTATCCTTTGACGCAGATTTTATTGATCGACAATGATTCGACCGATGGCACGCCAGAAAAAATACGCGCGCAATTTGCCGATGCATCCATCCCCGTGCATGTCCACGACATGGGATGCAACGAAGGCTTACCCCAGGCCCGCAACACAGGTTTGCAAATGTTGCTTGATGGTACGGTACCCACAAATAGCACACACGATAGCCAAACAAACCCTGTGATCCCCGAACTGGCTTTGCTGGTCGACAACGATATCTATATGCAGGACGACACGATCGAATGCATGGTCAAGGCCTATCAAAACAACGATAAGCCTGTGATTGTTTGTCCACGCATTCGTTTAATTCCTGAGCGAGATACGGTACAAGCCGAGGGCGCTGAATGTCATTTCCTGGGAACGATGACACTACGCCATGCCTATACGCCCGTGGATCAATTGCCGAACATGAATGCGGTCGAAGTGGGAGGCTGCATCGGTGCGTGCTATCTGGTGGATCTTCCCCGAGTGATGGCTGCGGGTGCTTTCGACGAAACCTTCTTCTTCTATTTTGAGGATCTGGAATTTTCCATGCGCATGCGAGGCATGGGATACCACGTGTTCTGTGAACCCAAAGCGGTCGTGTGGCACGAGCGCGGTGCGGGAACGCCAGGCCTATCGTTTCGTGGCAAAGAAAAGAAATATCCCAAGCGCCGCATGTACCTGTCAATGCGACATCGCTTGCTCAACATGTTCATCCATTACCGGATATGGACATTGTTAGTCCTGCTACCCGCCCTGGCATTGTATGAATTGGCAAGCCTGGGAATCGCGGTGTTGCGTGGGTTCGGTTGGCAATGGGTACGCGCATGGTGGTGGAATCTGACGAACGTATCGCTGATCTTGTCCAAGCGTAAACGCGTACAAAATAACCGTAAAACGCCAGACCGTCAGGTTCTCAGCGGCGGCCCAATTCCACTGGCACCGGGGTTCATCAAAAACCCGATCGCCCGGTTCGGGATCACACTGCTGAACGTACTTTTCAACGGCTATTGGAAAATCGCTCGGCACATCATCGCGTAACCCCCCGCCCCCCCACCACACACACCACCTTTCCACACACACTACGCACCCATGCCATCACGCCATACGCACACTCAAACCATCAGACAGTCATCATGACGACTCACCACACTCAAACCACCGAACCTTCCCAATCGCCCGATGCAAGTTCGGCACAATCACTGCGGGCGTCAGTGATCATTCCAGTCAAGGGCGCAGAATATTTGCCGCCATGCTTGGATTCGTTGGAACAACAGGACTATGACGGTGCGTTCGATGTCATCGTGATCGATGGCTGGCATGACGACGCGGTGGCAGCTGTGGCGAACCGTTATCCCCGTGTTAAATTGATTCGGTCACACGATAATTTGTTGCAATGCATTGGTCGCAACATCGGCAGCGAACAAACCAGCGCCGACTATGTGATATTTCTGGATGCCGATTGTGTGGCCGACCCCACGTTTGTTTCGGCAGCGGTTCGTGCGTTGGACGCAGGTGCCAAAATGGTGGGCGGTCCAGTGCTCGATGCTCGGCCATGGAATCCATTTGCAGTCGCAGACAATTATTCGCAATTCGCCGATTTTCCCCCAACGCGCCCCAGCGGACAGGCTGAATATTTCCCCGGCTGCAATATGGCTATGAGTCGCGATGACTTTCTGGCCATTGGTGGTTTCCCCGACACCAAAATGCCCGCGGGTGAAGACACTTTGTTATGTTTCGCCATGGCAGATCGATATCCCAATCAGCCTGACGCCATTCGATTTGATGCCGCGATGCGCATTCGACATATCGGTCGTACCACATTGTCGGGTTTTCTAAAACACCAAGCGTTTTTTGGATATTGCCGTGGCTCGGTCGGCTTGAAAATGACGCATAAACATCGAAAGCTCGGGCGATATCGGCTGGTCGCCATACCGCTCGTGGCGAAACGTTTGAAATACATGCTGGGACAAACCCTGCGTTTGCACAAACGAGCGTTGCCAAAATTATTACTACTGAGTCCGTTGGTGCTGCTGGGTATGTTCTGGTGGGCATCAGGATTTCGGCGTGCTTGCCGAGAACCGATTCAGCCGTACAGCCAACTGTACGATGTAGCTAAATAGATAACAGAACCAGGATATTGATACGACCGCGCGTCGTTTATAAGGACTAAGAGTCATGGGATTTCGTTTAGGATTAATCGGTTGTGGCCGAGCTGCAGAACATTTGTATGTGCCTGCCTTGCAAATGGTATCCGGCGGCACATTGGTAGCCGTGACCGATCCATTGGCCGAGCGGCGTGACCTGATTGCGTCATCATTTTCAGATTGCCAAACATACCCATCAATCGAAGCCATGCTGGAACAGGCCAAGCTCGATGGCGTGATCGTCGCAACCCCTCCCAAAATGCACATCCCGATGGTCAAACAGGTGCTAAACGCTGGACCTGCGGTGCTGGTAGAAAAACCATTGGCTCCCACGCTCGACGATGCCAACGAATTGCTTGCGATGGGCGACGCCGCAGTGCAGCGTGTGATGGTTGGCTATAACCGAAGACATTGGCAACCAATTGTGCTTCTTCGCAAAGCGATGGAAAAACGAGATCGCTCACAACCAATTCAAGTCGAAACCGTATTCGATAACAACGTAAAAGGCTGGAACCCATTAACCGGCATCGTGGATCCACTTGACGATCTGGCATCGCATCATCTGGATTTGTTGCGTTATATATTTGACGCCAATATCGTCAGCGTTCAGGCCCAGCGTCCTGATGAACGCACGATTCGCCTGCAAGTTAAAATGACCGATGGCATTGAAGCCACATGCAGTCATGCCCAATGCGATCGCACGCAGGAACATTTAATTGTAAAAACGCAAGGCAAAACCTATGCAGCACGCATGGGATCGCAACGCATTTTGCCCACAGGCGGCGCGATGCGACAAGCAATGGATTTCAGCGATAAGATCAAAGGCCGACTGACCGGGAAAAAGTGGACACTGGGTCGATCCTATGTCGTGCAGTTTGAAAATTTCTTCCAATTTATCACGAACCAACAAACGCCCCAACCCAGTATTCATGACGGCATCGCAGTCATTCACGCGGTAGAAGCGGCGCGAACTTCAGCAGAGCAAAGCGGCAAGGAGATTTTTATCGATGCATGAGACTTCAAACAATAAAGTGATCTGGATCGTCGTTGACTGTGCAGACAAATCGCGCATCGAACAGTGGTGTGAAGAAGGCTATTTGCCCAACCTGAAAAAGCTGCGCGATTCGAGCGCCTATGGCCCAATCAAATCGACAGCCGATACATTGATCGCCACACCCTGGCCGACCATCGTCACGGGCAAATGGCCTGTGGAACACGGCTATATCTGTTGGATGCAATGGGTGCCCGAGCAAATGGACGACGTCCGGCCGACACCGGATTGGTTGGATCTCAAGCCGTTCTACCGACAGTTGGGACCACTGGGCAAAAAAGTGATTGCCATAGATGTGCCGATGTCATTTCCGACCACGCCGATCGACGGCAAGGAAATTGTGTCATGGGGAAGCTATGACAAACTGTGCGATCTTGATTCGTATCCGCCTGAATTTGGCGAACATCTCAAATCGAAATACCACAAGTTGCCGATTCCTCCCGAAGCAGGCGAATTGCAATCGATCAAAGCCCAGTTGCGTACGCGTAAACGTTTGATCGAAGGCACAGAAAAAGTAGGCGATGCCTGCCGTGATCTGTTACGCAATGACGAGTGGGACATGTTCATCGTCGGCCTGGGGGCAACGCACCGTGGCGGTCATGACCTGTGGGATCGATCGAGTTTCAAAGAAAATCCTGCCGATGTATCGCCAGCCATGTTGGAAAAATATGACAATGCCATTCGTGATCTGTATGTCTGTGCGGACAAACAAGTCGGCAAGATGCTGTCAGAAGTCGGCGACGACGTGACGGTCATTTGCATGGCTTCACACGGCATGCAACGATCGCAAAGTCGATACCCGCTAACGGCAGACATGTTGGATCGCATCGTGCATGACAAAAAACTGTTCCCGGAAGATTTTCCCAAATCGAATCCGGGATTGTTGAAACGCGTGCGTCAAGCGATTCCTAACGAATGGCGATCTTATGTAAAACGGCAATTACCCAAACCCGTGCAAGACAAACTCATGCGTTTCTGGTCCGGTCGCGGCAAAGCCAAAGATTGGTCTCAGATCAAAGCGTTTGTGCCATTGGGTGATTTGGAAGGCTATGTGCGAATCAACCTCAAAGGCCGTGAACCGGAAGGCATCGTCGAGCCCAGTGAACTTGACGCATTGCTGCAAAAAATTACCGACGGGTTCCTGTCATGGAAAGATGAAAAAACCGGGCAGCCGTTAGTGAGTGCGGTATTGCGTGGCGATGAAGTTTGGCCCGAAGTTACGAGCAATCGTAGCCCTTCAATGCCGGACTTAATTGTGCGTTGGGCCAATATCCCTGTGATGGATTCGCAGGTCATGGTGTCTGAGCAATACGGAAAAATCGTGTGGGAAACCACGGATAAATTCGGCGACGGCCGAAGTGGTCACCATAACCCCACGGGTTGGATCATGGCCAAAGCCCCACATATCACACCTGGCACCACGATTGAAGACGCACACATCATCGACCTGGCACCGACGATCTTGCATCAGTTGGGCTTGGAAACATTCGATGGCATGC
>JAUHYI010000130.1 GCA_030426385.1 Phycisphaerae bacterium | reverse complement strand
GTCGCAATCGTTGATCACCCGACGCCGCAGATCCATTGAGTATGCCTGTGCCATATCGACCTCCTTGTCGTGAAGCCTATGTCATAACCGATTCATGACCGTGGCGCTAGAGAGAAGGTGAATCCGCGCTAGCCGCCGGTGAATACCGGGGAGAGGGGAGTGTGGGAGGGGAAATTTAGACCGCGCGAGTTTTAAGGGGATGGGTATCAGTCGCATGGATGAAACGTGCGCATGAAACGTGCGGATAAAACGCGCGAGTGCAAGCACGCCGATAAAACACGCGAGTACAAGCGCGCGGGGGAAATGTGGGGGGGTTAATTGAGGTCGGCATTTTCGAGGACGACGAGCATGCGGTGGAGTCCGCCGTAGAGGAAGCCGCCGACGTTGGCGGTGTATTTGCCATCGTAGTTATTGCGATTTTCGACGTGGCCATCGGCGTAAGCGATGTTGACGTGTTGGGTCTGATGATTGGTGCGATGGAAGAGGCTGTAGTAGTACGTGCCGCGGTTGAGCGTAAAATTGTTATCGACGAACAGGGCGCGGATGGGATCGTTGTTGCGATTGAGTCCGAGGTTGTCGATGCGAATATGGTTGTCGAGCTCGTCGGGTGGTGAGGTGAGTTGAGCGTAGGTGTTTGAGCCGTGGCGATAGCTGTAACTGCTGAGCGCGGTGGTGGTGCCGACTTTTTCAAGTTCTTGTTTTGCTTCGAGTTGGTCGTCAGTGCCTGGGCAGAAAAGCGTTTCGGGGACCTTGCTCAGGTGATTGGCGAGCATGAGTCCGGCGGCCATGGGCTGACCGGTTTCGGTGGTGATCTGGTTGGTGATCTGTCCATCGACGATGTAAAAATCATCGGGTGCCGAGACGCCGTAACTGGCTGGCCCGAAAGGGATGACGCCTTGGGAATCGACGGTGTAGCCCTGGGTGGCGATGGAGATTTGATGCAGATTGGATTGGCAGACGGAAGTGATGCCCGCTTGGCGCATGGAGCCGAGCACGGGTAGCAACAGGCCGACCATGATGGCGATGACAGCGATAGCCACGACCAATTCAATGAGTGTAAAAGCGTTGGCATGATGGCCATGGCGAGACATGGATGAAACGCTCCCGTGGCAAGTCTGTGCCTGATACGTTTGTGCGAGAACACCGAGGAGCCTGCCCCATCATATCAGGCATGACGTCGCCGGTGGATGGTCAGTGCCATCGTGGTGGCGAACAGGATGGCTGATGTGGGCTCGGGAATGGAATTAAAAAGCTGAGCGTTATCGAAATTGAACGCGCCGCCGGTACCGCCGGTTTGTCGAATGAGCACCGCGATGGGTTGGCCGATGGCCGGGTCGGAAACATCCAGGATCGGCGTGGTGACGGAGAAAGTTTTGAGCAACAGGACTTCAAGGTCATCGGCACCGATGGGGTCTTCGTTCATGGCGACGGATTGAAAATCGTCAGCGATATCGAAATAGCCGATGTGCAATTCGATGAGCGCGGGGTTTTCAGGCGTGCCGTTGACTCCGATTGTGATGCTGGCACCGATGTCGAGCGAGAATTGGTAGGACAGATCGGGCGCGAAGTTTTCAGCGGTTTCCTGGCTGACCGAGACGATTTCCTCGGGATCCGGGTTGGCCACGATTTGCATGAAAGCAACCTGTCGATCGGTGGCATTGGGAATGGCAGGAATGACGACGGCGGGGGTGGTTTCCGTGGCTGGTTCCACGACCAGGGGAATGTTGAGAAACACGCCGGTGGCCAACATGCCGCTGAATTCGCCGAAGTTGGTGATGGGTCCGGTTTCGGTCCAGCCGGTGAGGAAAGGCGCGGCGATTTCTTCCTGATTGAATTCCTCGGGATTGGGTGGCGTTGGGATGAAAGGTGATTCAAAGGAGGGGTTGGTTAACGCGATGGCATCGGCGTTGGCGATTGTTGGGATGATCGCAGCCCAAGCCAAAGCGGCGGTGGCCAAAGCCATCACGAGGCTGCGGTATGAGTTTTGTGGTTGGGATGCAATGCAAGAGAGAGTGGAAATCAAGGCGTGCCCTCCTAAAGGCGTCAAGTCGTCAAAGCGTATGAGTGGCTGATGTTGTGCCGATTTTACAGGCGTCGACGTGCCGGCGCAATCGACCAACCTAACAACCTAACAGCCGAGCAGCCGAGAATTCAGTCGATTGCCGACTGCGGGACTTGGTATCGTAGCCGGTAGTCGACGATTGATCTATTTTTTATCGTCGGCGATGCGAAAATTTCATTCGGCGGCGATTTCTTCGTGAGCGGCGTCCTGACAGGCTTGGGAAAGCGCTTCGAGTTGGCGTAGAAATTTGTCGCGATCGCGGGAGGGGATCGCTTGTAAGAGCTGTTTTTGTAAGTCAATAGCGAAGGGGCGAGCCTGGTGATAGAGGTCAAGGCCGCGCTTGGCGATCCACAATCGTCGGGCTCGGCGGTCATCGGGATCGACGCGTCGGCGTATGAGTTTTTCATTAGCAAGACGTTCAACCAGCGCCGCGACGGTGTTGGGATCACTGGCCATGCGCTGGCAAAGACATTTGTGGTTGAGGCCTTCGTCGCCAGCTTCGATGAGCCAGCGGAGTATGGTGAAATGATTGGGCGTGATGCCCAGGTGTGCAATTCGTCGGCGAAACGTCTGGTTCATGCCGAACCAACTGCGACGCAACAGGATCGGGAGCCTGCGTTTGGATGGGTTATCGGGTTGCGATATCGAGCGAGCCATCGGTATTGCTCCGTGGGTTGGCATGCTGGATTGGCCAACAATGAAAATCAAGGATGAAAGAAGCCAGATCCCAGGCGAGAAATGACGCAAAATTGATTTTAGTACGTGTACGTTATATCATCAAGTCGATCGATTGCAGGGGCAAAACCCAGTGATGCTGGGGACGGATTAGTGGTAGGTGGAGGGGGGATCGATTGAACTTCATCACATTGAACTTCATAAAAAATGTTCAGTACACGTTACGAGCGAGGAATCAGGGCGATGTTGCGATTTAACCTGTCGGCGATTAATCGGGTGGTTTGTGGGGGATTGGCTGGAGTTGGACAAATGGTGATGGTGGGGGTCAGTGTGGGCATGGGGGTAGGGATGTTGGGCACCGCGTTTGAATCGGGGAGCGTGGTAAAAGCTGCGGACAATGCGGACAATGCGAGCCATGTGGGTGGGGTACTGAATTGGCGGGGACTGAATCAGAATGGTGATTTTGGAAAAGCCACCGCACCGAAAACAACGGTGGTGGACGGGGAGGGTGCGAACCTGTTGTGGCAACTTGATGTGCCCGGGCGTGGGACGGCGGTGGTGGGTGAGTATGGCGACAGTGCCAGGCTGTTTGTGATGGGGTATGAGGGGCAGGGGCCTGAATTGTTGGAAACGATTCGTTGTGTTGATCCGAACACCGGCGAGACGATTTGGCGTAAGGGTTACGCCGATTTTATTTCGGACATCATTTACAACCGCTACGCGATTAGCGCGCCTGCGATTGATCCTGAGACAGGTCATGTTTTTATTCAGACATCGCCGGGGCTGGTGGTTGCGCTGGATGCGGACGGAAACGAATTGTGGCAAATCTCATTGATGGAACAGTATGGCCGATTGACGTTTCCCAATGGCCGAACCGGTTGCGTGACGATTGATGGCGATCTGGTGATTGTGAATGTGATATCGAGTAACTGGGGATCGGAAGGCCCGGCGCGTAATCGTTTTTATGCGTTTGATAAAACCAATGGCGAATTGGTGTGGTCGAGCGATCCTGGCGTGGGACCACCGTATTTGAAAGACTCGTCATTTTCGACGCCGATTTTTGAAACGCGACAGGGGCGACGTGTTTTCTATGCGGGTATCGGGGATGGCAATGTGGTGTGCGTCGACGCACGGACGGGCAAGCCGATCTGGCGATACCAGATGGCTGCGGGCGGTGTGAATTCGTCGCCGGTGATTTATGACGGCGGTACGCCGAACGATTCGTCGGACGATCTGGTGATCCAGGTGCATGGCAAGGAAAATATCGACGACACGGGGCGCGGCTACATGATGGCGATCAAAGCCGACGCAGCGCTGTCGGCGGGGATTGCGGGGAATGCGAAAGGGCCTGTGGCATTAGATCAAGCGCATGTGGCGTGGCGCAATGATGGGGTGAGTATGTTTACCAGTTCGCCGACGCTGGTGGGTGATGTGGTTTATCAATGCAGCGCAGATGGGCATCTGTTTGCGATCAATGCCAGGACAGGGGCGACGCAGTGGAAGCAAAAAGTCGGCGCGGATCAGTTGCATGCCTCGCCGATCTATGCGGGAGGTTTGTTGTACGTGCCGTTTTGGAATGATGGCTTGTTCGTGATCGATCCGGGTGAAGCGGGCGCGACTAAGCCAGCGTCGGTGGTGCAAACGGAATTGGCAGGTCAATGTATTGGCTCGCCGATGGTGTGGGGTGGGAAGTTGTACGTGCATACGACCGAGGCGCTGTATTGTTTTGGGGAAGCGGGAAGTGGTGCGGGGGAAAGTGGGGGGAGTAAGCCGCAGGCGGTGGGTGATAAAAACGATAAGAAGAAGGGGAGCGTTCGGGTGAGTATTGGTTTTCAAAAAGGCGTGGGTTTTCGAATGGGTGTGGGGGTGACGGGGGTCGCCGAAGGAACAGGGACGCAGGTGATGGTGCAGCCTGCGGAGATTGGGTTACGGCCCGGGGAGTCGGTGAAACTGAAGACGCATGTGTTGGGGACGAATGGTTTGCCGGTGGGCGTGCAGTCCGATGCGTTGCCGACGTGGGAGGCGTGGGTTCCGCCGACAGCAAAGGTGAAGGCCTATTTGGATGCGGCGATTGATGCGGAAGAACAAGCGTTGGTCGCGGGTGATGGTGCGAAATTGTCAGCAGGCGCGTTTCGTGTGACGACGGCAGATGGTTTGCATGGCACGATGCGCGGGCGCGTGTTGCCAGCCCCACCGTATGCGGAGGATTTTGAAAGTTTTGAACTGAAGTTGACTGATACGGGGGATCAAGGGGATAGCGTGAGTTATGCGCATCCGCCGTTGCCGTGGATTGGGGCGCGGATGAAATGGCAAGTGCGTGAGGATCCGCAGGGTAAAAATGGCAAGGTGTTGGCTAAGACACTGGACCGCGTGTTGTTCCAGCGGTCGATGATTTTTATGGGGCATCCCGATGATGCGGGTTATGTGATCAGTGCGGATGTGATGAGCGATGGGAATCGCCGTGGGATGTCGGTGGTCGGCGTGATCAATCAACGGTACATCATCGCGTTGGATGGAAACAAGCAAGCATTGGAAGTGAGTTCGAATCATTCGCGCGTGAAAATTGCGGTGCCGTTTAAATGGAAGCCCAAGACGTGGTACCGCATCAAATCGCAAGTGGTGGTGAATGATGATGGCTCGGGCGTGGTGTTGGGCAAGGCGTGGGCGGTGAGTGATGATGAGCCGAGTGCGTGGACGATTGAAGCGAAGGTGCCGAATGTGCATACGCATGGCTCGCCTGGGCTTTTTGGTTTTTCGCCTCAGTCGCAGTACCGGGTGTATCTGGATAACGTGAACGTTGAAAAATAAGTATGGATTGTTGGCTATGAATGAAAATCAATTATTGAAAAACAGTGTGGCGTGCGGTGTGCTGGTATTGCTGGCGTTGGCGCCTGTGGATGTGGGGATGAACGTGTGTCTGGGCGATGATTGGCCTCAGTGGGGTGGCGGTCCATCGCGGAATATGGCCACGGCTGAAGCGGGCGCGATCCCCACGGATTTTGAGCCGGGTGAAGAAATCGGCCGCACGGGCGAGATCGATCCGGAGTCGATCAAGCATGTGAAATGGATTGCGAAGCTGGGGTCGCAGGCGTATGGGAACGTGACGGTTTCGGATGGCAAGGTGTTGATCGGCACGAATAACGAATCGCCCCGCGATGCGAAATACAAAGGCGATCGCGCGGTGGTGTATTGTCTGGATGAAGCGACGGGCGAACTGATCTGGGAATTGAATTTGCCGAAGCTGGGTGCGGGCAAGGTGAGCGATTGGGAATACCTGGGGATTTGTTCCAGCCCTGCGGTGTCAGGGAATCGCGTGTACATCGTGACGAATTTGTGCGAAGTGATTTGCCTGGATTTAAACGGCATGGCCGACGGCAATCAAGGCGACGATGATGAAGCGAGCTACTACGGTAGCGGTGAATCATTTGTCATCAGTGATACCGATGCGGACGTGATCTGGCGATACGACATGCGTGATGAGCTGGGGGCGTTTCCGCATAACATCACCTCGAATTCATGTCTGGTCGTGGGTGATCGAGTTTTCGTGGCTACATCAAACGGGGTGGACTGGTCGCATTTGAATATTCCTAATCCGCAATGTCCATCGCTGATCGCGCTCGATGCGAAGACGGGCGAACTGGTTGGCGAAGAAGGCTCGGGCATCGGTTCGCGGATCATGCACTGCAACTGGTCGAGTCCGGGGTACGGTGATGTGAATGGTCAGGCGACCGTGTTTTTCGGAGCGGGCGATGGATTTTTGTATGGGTTTGATCCGACGCCGGTGAAGGATGAAGATGGTTTTGAGATATTGCCTGAACGTTGGCGGGTGGATGGCAATCCGAAAGACTATCGTTTTGATGAGCATGGCGAAGCACGCCCCTATGCGACGCCGCCGGGACCGAGTGAATTTATTTCGACGCCTGTGTATGCGGATGGCTTGTTGTATTGTGCGATCGGACAGGACCCGGAACATGGTGAAGGTGTGGGTGCGTTGACGTGCGTGGACCCATCGGTGGTTGAGGACGGCGTGGCCAAACAGGTTTGGCGATACACGGGCATCGATCGAGCGATCTCAACGGTGTCGGTGCATGACGGTTTGATTTATGCCGGCGACTATTCGGGGAAGGTGCATTGTCTGGATGCGAAGACGGGTGAGTTGAAATGGGTGCATGATACGTTGGCGCATATCTGGGGTTCGACGTTGGTGGCCGATGGCAAGGTGTTTATCGGTAACGAAGATGGCGTGCTCACGATCCTGAAAGCCAGCGCGGAAAAGAAACTGATTCGCGAAGTTGAATTCGGTGCGCCGATTTATTCGTCGCCGGTTTTTGCCAATGGTGTTTTGTACGTGAGCACACAGTCGCACTTGTATGCGATTGAGGGTGAGTGAGTAGTTAAAAGTTAAAAGTTGGTAGTGCGTGGGGGTTTATGGGAACCACATGATGGGAAAAAAAGTCATCTGGGTATTGGCGGTTGTTTTGTTTTTGCTGCACCAGGATGTGTGGTTCTGGAACGATCGGCGAATTGTGTTGGGGTTCATGCCGATCGGATTGGCGTATCACGCGCTGTTTTCAATCGCGGCGGCGTGTTTGTGGGCTGCGGCGTTGAAATGGGCGTGGCCCCAAGAGGTCGAGGACTGGGCGATGGAAGGGGACGAGTTGGAAGTTAAAAGTTAATAGTTAAAAGTGGGAAGTCGAAAGTGATATGTGGGGGGTAGGATTTTTTTTATGACGCCGTTGTATGTGATCGGGGGATATCTGGTTTTGCTGTTGGGGTTGGGGATTTTTAGTGCGCGTTTTTTCCGAGGGACGGCGGGCGATTTTTTCGTGGCGTCGCGCTCGATCGGGCCATTCATGTTATTGATGAGTGTGTTCGGGACGACGATGACAGGGTTCGCGCTGGTGGGGTCGTCGGCCAAATCGTATACCGATGGGATCGGGGTGTATGGATTGATGGCGTCGTATTCGGGGCTGATCCATTCAGCCTGTTTTTTTCTGGTGGGAATAAAACTGTGGGCGATGGGCAAACGGTACGGCTACGTGACGCAATGCCAGTATTTTCGCGATCGTTTTGATTCGCCAGCACTAGGTTTTTTGCTGTTTCCAATTCTGGTGGTGTTGATCATTCCGTATTTGTTGGTGGGATTGATCGCGGCGGGTTCGGTGATTCGAGGGTTAACGGTTGGCAAAACACTACCCAATGGCACGGTGATTCCGGGGTATTTCCCGGAATTTTTTGAAGCGACCAACGGTGCAGTCCCGCCATGGGTGACGGGTTTGGTCATTGCGATCGTGGTGCTGGTGTACGTGTTTTTAGGGGGCGTTCGATCAACGGCATGGGCCAATACATTTCAAACGCTGGTGTTTATGGTGACGGGTGTGATTGCGTTTACGTTGATTGCCAAAGCATTGGGTGGGCCGGCGGCAGCGACACAGTTGGTGGTTGATAATGCCCCGGAACATCTGGCCCGTGAAGGCAAAATATCGAAAGCGCAGTTTTTTACGTACGCGTTTATTCCTCTGTCGGTGGGGATGTTTCCGCACTTGTTTCAACATTGGTTGACGGCGCGTAGTGCGAAGAGTTTTCGTTTAACCGTGGTGGCACACCCGGTGTTTATCATGATCGTGTGGGTGCCTTGCGTGTTGATCGGAGTTTGGGCCGCGGGCAAAGGGATGACGGCACCGACGCCGAATGCGATCCTGGCGAAGATGGTGGCCGTGTTGGTGCATGACGATATCGTGACGGGGATCGTCATGGCAGGAATTCTGGCGGCGATCATGTCGTCATTGGATAGTCAGTTCATGTGCATGAGCACGATGTTTACGCACGATGTGGTTTTGCGGTGTCGTGGCGATCGCGAAATCAGTGACAAAGAATTGTTATGGCTGGGACGGGGGTTTGTGATCGTGATTGTGGCGGTGTCGTATGGAATATCGCTGATCAAACTACCGATCAATGTGTTTGATTTGGGGGTGTGGTGCTTTAGTGGATTCGGTGCGTTGTTCCCGATTGTGTTTGCAGCGGTGTATTGGGCGCGTGCGACCAAGGCCGGTGTGATTACAGCGGTGGTGCTGACAGCCGCGGTGTGGGCGGGAATGTTGTACTACGACCTGGCGGTGTTCAAGGTGGATTATCCGCACGAGGAATTTCTGGTTTGGGGAATGATGCCCGTCGCGGTGTTGTTTGGGGTATGCCTGATTTCGTTGGTGGGCGTTTCATTGATGACTAAAGCGCCGAATGCGGCGGTGGTGGATAAGTTTTTTCCGAAAGGCAGAGGCAACCACCAAGACGCAGAAGCATAGCGTTAAGGCGCTAAAACGCTAAGGCGTCAAGACTCGGTGAAGATAAAAGGTTAAGGCGTGGGGCGAATAAATTGGTTTTGAGGAAGTGTTACACGATGACGTCAACAACAACGACAGAAAGATCCAACCAAACAACCGCTGAAAAATCGGGCAATGAGGTTGAACGGGTACGCGCGGCGCGCGAAGCGTTGGATGCGCATGTGCGTGACGTGGTGGGCTGGCATTTTTCGCAAGAGACGGGCACGCCGTACTGGTTGGACTATGCGTCGGAGCGTGGAATTGATCCGGTGGGCACAGTGCGAACATTTGATGATCTGATTGACATGTTCGATCACTTTCCGGATGAGGCCTTGCGTTATGAGCCGCATGAACGATTTATTCCACGAGCGTATGTGGGACAGCCTTATCATGTGTTTGAAACGGGCGGGACGACAGGGATGCCCAAGCAGCGCTTGAACTGGCATGATTATCAATATGATTACACCGCATTTTCAAACACGTTGCGTGATGAACATTTTCCAAAGGGTGGGAACTGGTTGATGGTAGGGCCCACGGGGCCGAGGCGATTGCGATTGGCGATTGAGCATTTGGCGCATTGTCGTAACTCGAGTGTTTATTTTGTGGATCTCGATCCGCGTTGGGTGAAACGTGTGATTTCGGACGGTCAGCCACAACAGGCCAAAGCATACATGGCCCATGTGATCGATCAGGCGATGATGATTATTCGCCATCGGAAAGTTTCGGCACTATTTACGACGCCGAAATTGTTGGAAGCCTTGGCCGAACGCATGAGTCTGGTGTCGGCCGGGATTCGCGGAGCGTTTGTGGGTGGCACGACGATGACGCCGCAGTACACGCGCTTTTTGATTGAAGAGATTTGCGAACAGGCCGATGGTGACAGCATGGGAACAGCGGGCGTGGGTTTTTACCCGACGTATGGTAATACCTTGATGGGGGTCGCACCGCATAGGCCGACGATCAAACAGGATGGATTTGCGATTACGTATTACCCGCCGCAACCGCGAGCGGTGGTGCGTATTGTTGATCCGGATGAAACGAGCAAGACGGTGGCCTACGATACTTTTGGTCGCGTTGAACTGACAACGTTAACAAAAGAACTGTTTATGCCGAGATTTCTGGAACGTGATGAAGCGCGACGCGTCCAACCATGGGTAGAGCAATACCCGTGGGACGGTGTGTCAGAGGTTCGTCCGTTCGGTGCGAGTACGGCCAAAATTGTTGAGGGTGTGTATTGATGAGTAAAAATAAAAAATAAAAAGTTAAAAGTTAAAAGTTAAAAGTCTAAGAGTTGGGCAATACGATTTACGATTAATGGTTTGGGAAATGATGTATGCGTGATGTTTTACATATTCCGATGTTGCGGATGGGTGAGGTTTACCGAAGCCTGGATACACGGGATGTGGTTGCGCTGGGAACCGATGATGTGGTGGCGAGATTGTCGGTGGGTAATGCGGGGGTGCTGCGTCGCGATGCGTTGCGATTCGATGAAGCCAGAGACGCGCTGCGGGGGTTGTCGTGCGAACGATTGATTGAGATCTGTGGTGAGGCGGGGCGCTTGTTTATGGAATCAGCGTTGCCAATCGGTGATGGCGATGCGAAGCAATCCGCCGATGAATATGTGCGCCAGTTGTCGAGCACGAGTGGTTTGCCGCATTCGTTGGTGCGGGCAAACATGTTGAAAATTCATGATGCCCTGACGCATATGCGTGATATCGTGCGTGGTTTGACACGCGGTTTGGATTTGTCGGTGATTGATGATGGCGTGGGTGAGATTCACGATGACGGTTCCGATCTTGCCTATGACGGCGTTGGGAAAACCAGAGGAAAACGTGTGGGCGTGCCGGTTAGTTTTTATGCGACGACCAATGCGTTGGGGGTGGTGATGCCGTCGAATTCGCCGGGCGTGAATGCGTTGTGGTTGCCCGCGATTGCGTTTAAGACGCCGGTGGTGATCAAGCCGGGTTCGGAAGAACCGTGGACGCCATGGCGAATTATCCAGGCGTTATTTGCCGCAGGATTGCCGCGGCAGGCGATAGGTTTTTATCCAACGGATCATGAAGGTGCGGGCGCGGTGACGGAAGTGTGCCAGCGCTCGATCACGTTTGGTGGCGAGGATGCTGTGCGTCGGCATGCGGGTGATGCGCGTGTTGAGGTACATGGTCCGGGCTGGTCGAAAATTATTATCGGGGATGACATGATCGATCGGTGGGAGGAATTTGTGGATGTGATAGTGCAATCCATTGCAGCAAATTCGGGTCGATCGTGTATCAATGCCTCGACGATTCTGGTG
>JAUHYI010000129.1 GCA_030426385.1 Phycisphaerae bacterium | reverse complement strand
CGGGAACAAGCGCTGTCATCGTCGCATTAGGCGGGCTAGACTGTGGATGTGACCGACGACCAAGCTAACACAATAGAACCGTTGAAAAAAGGCGAAATCAGCGAAATCGGTGATGCCTGCGATGCCCGTGATGCGATGGGTATCGGTGAGGCGACAGTGACAGCGGGTGGTGTGACGGGAGCGCGTACGGAGACGAGTACGGAGACGAGTACGGAGGCGCGTGCGGGGGCAAGTGGGGGGGGTGGGGGGGGTAGGGGGGTGATGCAGCAGATGCGGATGCAGAGTCCACGGCTATTGATTTTGCTGTGGTGTTTGTGGTTGTTGGGATCGTGGGGCGTGACGTTGGGGATTGAATCATTGGTGTTGGCCACGCGCTTGATGGTGTATGCATGTGCGTTTGGATTGATGTTGTTGTGGCCCGTGTTTCGATTATCGCAAGCTGGGCGTGCGGAACATGCGGTGCTGCGCGTGGTGAGTTTGGATTGGTTGTGTTTGATCCTGGTGTTGCAGACAGTGATTTGGCCGTTGCGTTTGTCGGGTGAATGGGGCGTGATGCAAACGGTGTATCTGAATCTGGCATTGGCGAGTTGGGTGTGGTTGATCGCGGGCATCATCGGGTTGGGTTTGATAACAGGCAAGCGAACGTTGGCGATGTGGGCGTGCGTGTTTTTACTGTTGGGCGAGCCGGCGTTGTTGGGTGTGTTGAATGTGGTGGGTTCGGGGGAATGGGCCGGGGCCGGGGCCGGAACATGGACATGGTCATGGACGATGCGAATCAGTCCGATCGGCGCGCTGTGGGAATGGACGAAGCCGCCGTTGTTGTATCAGGTAGCCGGTCAGGCGGAGGCATGGCTGGTGACGGTGGTGCCGGTGTGGTTGGCCGGTGGCTTGGTGTGGTTGTCAGCATGGGGCTTGGGAAAAAAAGCCGAGCACGCCAAGGTGTTTAACCCGCCACACAATCCGTCCACCAACAAGCACGAATAGCGCCGAGGAAACGTGTGGTGTGTTGGGGTGGGGTGGGGTGGGGGGTGGGTAGTGGTTCACTTTAACGAGCCGCGACCGTCAGGGAGCGGGCCAAACCTGTTGGAAACCCGCTCCCTGACGGTCGCGGCTCGTTAAGCATTTCAAAATGTACCACTGCCGGGGGTTGACCGGGGGGGGTGGGTCGCGTACTTTATGGGGCTGCGTGCCGGAATTGGGCGTGGCGTTTGACAGTGAGTAGCCCGTAGTTCAATTGGTAGAACGCCTGGTTCTGGTCCAGGAGGTTCCAGGTTCGAGTCCTGGCGGGCTAGTTTTTAATGATTGTGTGATGGTGTTTGCCACATCCCTTCCTTGGGCGATGGCATTGACGACCAACGAGGGACCTGATCGCAGGTCGCCTGCTGTATGTATTTTCGCAGGCGGGGGCATCTGGGTCGGATCGCCATCAACAAAACCCAGACGCGTGAGCAGTGATGGACTATCCGAACCGGTAAAACCAATCGCCAGAATGATCAGGTCAGCGGGGATGGTTTCGGTGCGTGCTGATTTGTTGTTGTGCAGGTGACGAATTTCAATCGAGCCGACGTGTGGACCATTCGGGGTATGGGTGTGCGGGGAGGCGAGTGAGTGGGCGAGTGGAGGAGTGCGTGGGCAAGTGCGTGGGTAAGTGGAGGGGTGGAAGGCTACAGGTTGGATGGCAAAGGTGCGCGGTGATTGGCCATGGCGTGCGACGGATTCGTCATGGGCATAATCGATAACATAGCTGCCGGTCGGGCCGGGCCAGGGATGATGTTTGTCACGCTGTGATGGTGGGGTGTCGCGCCGGGTGATGTTGGTCACGCTGCGTGCGCGCTGGCGCAAGGCGGTGGCAATGCAATCAGCGCCGGTGTCGCCGCCGCCGATGATGACGACATGTTTATCACGAGCGTTCATCACCTCGGGCATCGGCGTGTCGTGTAACACATGACGCGTGGCGTGTTCGAGATAGGGCAAGGCCTGCACCACGCCGGTCAGATGGCGACCGGGTAGTTGCGACAGATCGCGCGGGGCCAGCGCGCCGGTGGCCAGCACCAGCGCATCGTGATCATGCACGAGGCGCTGCGGATCAAGATCACAGCCCACGTCGGTGTTGGTTTGGAATGTGATGCCCGCTTGTTGCATCAGGTCGATACGCATGCGCAACACGTCTTTGTCGAGTTTCATGTTGGGAATGCCATACATCAACAGGCCGCCGGGCTGGTCGTTGCGTTCGTAGATCGTGACGTGATGGCCTTGGGCGTTTAATTCATCAGCAGCAGCCAGACCGGCAGGGCCTGACCCGATGATGGCGATGCGACGATTGGTGCGCGTTGCGGGTGTGCGCGGTTTGATCCATTGTTCATCCATCGCCCGATCGATGATGGCTCGTTCGATGGATTTAATGGCCACGGGTCGATCGTGGATGCCGACAATGCATGCATCCTGGCATGGTGCGGGACAAACGCGCGAGGTGAATTCCGGAAAATTATTGGTTAGTGCCAATCGATCGTAGGCATCGCGCCAGCGGCCGCGCTGGGCCAATGCGTTCCATTCGGGAATGCGATTATTGATCGGACATCCTGCGGCCACGCCATCGTTGCCCAGGTATCCGCCATCGGGCATGCAAAACGCTGCGCCGCAATTCATGCATCGTTCTGACTCGGCACGCACCTCGTTCGGGTCGGGTTGCTCATACACCTCGTAAAAATCATTCAGACGCAACACAGGATCGCGCATGCGCGTGGGTGATGATTCTGTGGTGGAATTTGATCCTATCGACGTGGGCATACACACACCATTTTCTACGCGTCAAACACGTTGCATTAATACACGTCGCGCTGATAACGATGTGATTGTTTCAGGGATTCCACATACGCGGTTGCCTGCTCGGCAGACATCGAACCATGCTGGGCAATGATCGCGTGCAAGGCGGTATCGACATCCTGAGCCATGCGCGTCGCATCGCCACAGACATACACCGCTGCGCCGTTTTCCAGCCATTGGTAGAGTTCTGCGCCGTTTTCCATCATGCGATTTTGCACGTAAATTTTTTCTGATTGATCGCGCGACCAGGCTAAATCCAATCGCGTTAACAGGCCGGATGTGTGATAGGTTTGCAATTGTTCGCGGTATAGAAAATCGTCGGCCTCGTGTTGGTCGCCGAAAAACAGCCAGTTTGGTGCGGATGTCGGTTGCATGGCGCGATGTTCGAGAAACGCGCGGAACGGGGCGATGCCTGTGCCCGGCCCGATCATGATCAGGGGCACATCGTCGGCAGGGATATGAAAATGAGCAGACGGTTGCAGGTAGACACCCACCGTCGTGCCACACGCGCATCGGTCGGCCAGGTAGGTTGATGCCACGCCTTGACGCGCTCGGCCGTGCGCCTGATAGCGCACCGCACCGACGGTTAAATGCACCTCGCCGGGGTGCGCGTCCGGACTCGATGCAATCGAATACAAACGCGGTTGCAACGGACGCAATGCATTGACAAGTTGTTGCGGTTCCAACGTTGGCTGATCATCCAACAACACATCAATCAGGTGGCACGACTGAATGTGGCGATCGCCCGGATCAACGCCCATCGTTTCCAACGACTTGGCCGTCATCGTGCAGATGTCCAACTTGGTCAGTAATGCCGCGCGCAATGGCATGGCTGCTGTTTTGATTTGCACCGTTTCACGGCCCGACCAACCGACCGCATCCAAAATCGCTTGCACCTGTTGCTGGCAATTCACCGGCCACAATCCCAGTGCATCGCCAACCGCATATTCAATTCCCGAACCGGCCAGGGAAATTTCGATGTGGTTCACCTCCTTGGCTGACCTCGGACTGCTCAAACGCGACACCTCCAACACCGTGCCCGAAAACGGCCTCCCCTTCGTCCACCCCCCCACCCCCCCCACCCCCCCCACGTTTTCCCCTTCATTTTTAGTAGTTTCTGGTGTCGTTTGGTTTGCACCCGAGTCAGCCACCAATCGTGTCAGTGCATCACTGGCGAACACGGCGGTTTTCCAGGCGTCGTAGTCATCCTCGTAGGCCAGATCGCAAGCGACATAATCGGCCAGACGCGACGCGCCCAGTTCGTCGAATCGTTGATCCAGATCGGCAGCGGCTTTGTTGAAAAATGTGTAGCTGGAATCGCCCAACCCGCACACGGCATAATCCAAACCGATCAACGCGGGCGCATCGTCGGCCAATATTTTTTCAAAAAATGTTTTGGCATTGTCAGGCGGATCGCCTTCGCCAAACGTGCTGCACAAAATCAACACGCGCTGCAGGGCTAACAGTTCACCCGGATCGACGTTGTTCAATTCGCGCACGTCGGGTTGGAATCCTATCGCCGTGGCATGCTTGCGCAGATTTTTGGATAGCGATTCGCAGTTGCCCGATTGCGAGCCATACAAAATGGTGATGGGTACGACCGGTGCATCGATCGCGGGCGTGCCGGTGTTGCGATCATGCGCAGCACGAGCCAACACGGTCAGTCCGGTGAGCAGGCCGTTGAGCCATTGGCGCTGGCCCTGATCAAACGGGGCATCCTCGGGCACCGTTGGGGTGACCGGTGATGGGGCAGTTAGTATTTCCGTCGGGGAATGGGGGATCGGTGTGTGTGGTGGGGGGGTGGTCATGGGTTGGTTTCACATCATTGTTGTCATCATTGTTGTCATCGGGGTCATCATCAGGCGAATGTTTCGGCGGGCAGAAACAGTTCGCGCAATTGGGTTTCATCGTGTCGTCGGGTGAATGCGACAAAGCGTTCGTCGGGTTCGCGCTGGTCGAGATAGGTTTGCACAATCTGTTCGATAAACGCGGGCAATTCATCGGCAGGTACCGGGCCGACCAGATGCCGTGCCAGGCCTTGTTCGAGATCGCTGCCGCCGCCGAGAAAGACCTGATAGGCTTCGCGTCCGTCGGCGGTTGATGCGCCGAGTAATCCGATGTCGCCGATGTAATGTTGGGCGCATGAATGCGAACAGCCTGTCAGGTGAATGTTGATGGGCGAATCGAGTTTGATGTGTTGTTCGAGGTGATCGACAAGCATTTCAGCGTGCGATTTGGTGTGGGCCGATGCGTATTTGCAGCCGAATTTACCGGTGCATGCAATGGCACCCGCGGCGAATGCGGAGGCATGGGTGGTCAGGCCGATGGCATGGATGCGTGCGACCACCGCATTGATTTGCGATTCAGGGATCCACGGAATCATCAGGTTTTGCCACACGGTCAGGCGCACATCGTTGCGACCGTGGTCGATGGCGATGCGTCCGATTTCGCGCATCTGTACGGGGGTTAGTTTGCCGACGGGTAGATTGAGGCCGACCCATCGGTAGTCGGATTGCGCTTGCGTATGAATGCCGATGTGGCCTTGCCGGTCGATGGGTTTGCGTGGTTGGTAGGCGTCGTTGTTGACGCGAATGAATTGGGCATTGGGGTTGATGTCGGTCAGATGTTTTTGGGATTGTTCGATGTACCAGTCGAGGCCGTGTTGATCGAGCACATATTTCAAGCGCGCTTTTTTGCGGTTGGTGCGATCGGCATGTTCGATAAACACACGCAACATGGCCACGCAGGCATCGACGGTGTGTTCGGGTCGCAACAGGTAGCCACTATCGCGGGCAAAATCCTGATGCCCGGTGATGCCGCCGAGCAGGACGCGGCAATAGATGCCGGGTTCGGTTGTTGTGGATTCTGACGATATGATTTCGGTGGCCAGCAATGCGATGTCGTTGGTATCACTGACGCAACTGAGTCGTCCGCCGTTGTCGAAACTGATGTTGAATTTTCGAGGAATGCCATGCAGGTCGCGGGTGTTGAGAATGTGATGATGCAATTCGATGGCATAGGATGACAGGTCGATCAGTTCATCGGGATCGAAGCCCGCCGACGGTGATGCGGTGATGTTGCGCACACTGTCAGCGCCACTGCCGCGACTGGTGAGTCCGATGTCGCATAGGCCATGCAGGACATCGACCATGTGTTCGGGTTTGATTTCGCGGATTTGCAGGTTGCCGCGCGTGGTGAGGTGGGCATAACCCCCGGCGCGTGATTCGGCCAGTTCCGCGAGGCCGATCAATTGGTCGCCGCGCATTTGGCAGGCGGGGATACGCAAGCGACACATGTAACCGGGCTGGGCCGGTGCGACGTTGAACATGCCATGATGTTTGAACATGAACAGGTCAGTGCCGTCGGGCATTTTGGATTGCTGGGCGTGTTGGCGCAGCTTGGGCCAGAGGTCCCAGGGATGGGTTTCATGTTTGGCCACTTCTTCGCGGCACAGGTCTTCATAGGGCGTGCCATGGATGGTGACCGGTTGGGGTGCGCTTGCATCCTGCGCACCGGCGGTGGGGGGGGTGACAAACAAGGCCTGCAGATCGAGCTGGGCGAGCATGTCTGCCAGGTATTGTTGTTGGGTGGGTGTGAATCCGTCGTGGGAAATTGGTGATGCGTTGTTGTTGCCACACATGATCAGCGGTCCTCCGATAGCCACCATGACAAAATGCTCATGGCCCATGGCACATCGACGACGCACGAATGACCTGACTGGCTAATGGATCAGGCAAACGGACGTCGTTGTCCAGACCTCATCTTTCTGGCATAGCGGTGAGGCTATCTATAGATAGATGTGGTGCGTCATGATGTCGATTGGGATTGCCGTGCGCGAGCACGCGCGAATCCTGTGGGGTTGATGTTGCAAATGATGTGCCAACGACGTGGGCAAGGCGTGGGCCATGTCTGGCGTGGTGGGGCTGCTGAGAATCTGCGCGCTGGGTGATGAGAATCGTGACGGATTGGGGAACGATTGCGCGCTCGGGAGCGGCGCGATCTGTTTTTTTCGATGTTCAGGCTGGTTGTGAATTGTGGCACGATCGTTGCATATAACTGACCAGCCCAGCGTGGGTCGGATCGGTTTTGCACGGGTAATGCCCGGCAGCCGTCCGCAACCCGAGAACGATGGGTATTGCTAGTTGAAATCGGCCGATCAGTGGCGATCGGTCATGGACAAAGACGTCCGGACACTGCGCTCGCTATTGATGCGCACGGACGTTTGTTGTTGTGTTTGTCTGCCAGTGTGGTGTTCGGATAAGCGTTGTTTCTGTGGGGCTGACCATTCGTCAGGAATCAACAGGTCAAAAATCAACGCCCCCGGCCCGGCACCGTGGATGTGCCCATTCAAGGAGATGACATGATGGACATGGCAAAACGATTGGCGAAAAAAGCACAGCAATATATAGGAATAGGTTGTGCCAGTGGTGCGTTGGCAATGTGCGTATTAATGCCGACGGCAGGTTATGCATTTGGACCCGAGCAGGTGCCCGCTATCGAAGGTGGGGAAACCGAATACCTGGACCTGGAAAAAGACGAACTGAAATTCGGGTTTATCAAACTGACCGACTGCGCCCCGATCGTGATTGCCAAGGAGAAAGGTTTTTTCGCCGACGAGGGTTTGGCCGTTGAGGTGATCGCCCAGCCGAACTGGAAAACATTGCTGGACAATGTGATTGCTGGTGAATTGGATGGCGCGCATATGTTGTCGGGCCAACCGATCGCCGCGACGATCGGATTCGGCACCAAAGCGCACATCATCACCGCGTTTACCATGGATCTCAACGGCAACGGCATCACGGTGTCCAATTCAATCTGGGAACAGATGCAGGATGTGGACCCCGCGCTGGACACCTCGCAGCCGGACCATCCGATCAAGGCCGACGCGCTCAAGCCGGTGGTGCAAAGCTATCTGGCTGAGGGTAAGAAATTGCAAATGGGCATGGTTTTTCCCGTGTCAACGCATAATTATGAAATTCGATACTGGTTGGCGGCGTCGGGCATCCATCCAGGCATGTACACCGAAACCGACATCGGCGGACGCAGTGATGCGGAGGTCGAATTGTCCGTGACGCCACCGCCGATGATGCCTGCGACATTGGAAGCAGGCAACATTCAAGGCTATTGCGTGGGCGAACCGTGGAATCAGCAAGCGGTGACCAAAGGCATCGGCGTGCCGGTGACGACCAACTACGACATCTGGCAGAACAATCCGGAAAAAGTGTTCGGCGTCACCAAAGCCTGGGCGGATGAAAATCCCAACACGATGTTGGCCGTGACCAAAGCGCTGATTCGTGCGGGGCGTTGGTTGGATGAAACTGACAGCGACGGCAAACTGGTCAACCGCGAAGAAGCAGCGCGTTTGTTGAGTCGGTCGGACTACGTGGGTGCGGATTACGACGTGATCAAAAATTCGATGACGGGCTATTTCTATTTTCAGAAAACCGACAAGCGATCGATGCCTGATTTCAATGTGTTTTACAAGTACTACGCAACGTATCCGTGGTATTCGGATGGCGTGTGGTTTCTGACGCAGATGCGACGTTGGGGCCAGATCACCGAGGCCAAGCCCGAAGCGTGGTATCACGCGATGGCCAAGGAAGTTTACAAGCCCGAAATTTATTTGCAGGCCGCGCGCATGCTGGTGGATGAGGGTTACATCGCCGAATCAGAAATTCCCTGGGACAGCGATGGGTATAAGCCCGCGACCGATGCGTTTATCGATGGCAAAACATACGACGGTAAAAAACCATTGGCGTATCTGGCGGGGTTTGAGATTGGGCATCAGGAGTAGGGGGCTAGGGTTCAGGGTCTGGGGTCTAGTAAGACCGTGTGAAGCGCAGGAATGAGGGGGAAACGTGGGGGGGGATGTGGGGGGGTGAAGTGGATATTGATCATGCTGATAAAAATAAAACATGCGTTGTTGAAAGTGATTGACGTGACAGCGTTGGGTTTTCTCGAGCCGTACGTGCGGTTGGCGTATCGAGAAGAGCCGGACGTTCAGGTTAAGAAGATTGTGCAGTTCAGTCTGGTGCCGCTGTTGATGGTGATTGCGGGGTTGGTGGTTTGGGCGTTGGTGATCTCGCCGAATGTGAAGACGAAGTCGGGTGAGTTGCCGTCGCCGGGTGTGGTGGCCGGTGCGGTTTCGTCGTTGCATGCGTTTGCGGCGCGTGAGAATGAAAAGGAATCGGCGTATCTGGCCACGGGTGAAAAGCGTGAGGCGTGGTTGGCGAAAGTGGAAGCGGAGTTAGCGGCGATCGGGCCTGACGTGACAGCGGCGAATCAGGGTGTGTTGGATGCGCGGGCGGCCGAAGCGAGTGCGAAGGCGAAACGGATCGACCCGTTGCAAGCTGAGGAGGATGCGCTCAAGGCGCAATACAAGGATGAGCGAAAAGCCAAAGAGTTGGCGTTGAAAGAAGAGGCCAAGCTGTTGCCGGTCGGTGATGCCGAAGCGCGGCAGGTTTATCTGGAGAAGGTGGCGGCACTGGAAGTCTGGCGTGATACACAGAAGGCCAGGATCGACGCGATTGGTGATCAGATCAAAGTGATTCAAAACGAAAAAGACCCTGCGGTGTTGGCAGCGTTGAATGTGCAGACGGCAGTGGCTGAGCGTGAGCAATACCTGAAAAAAGTGGTGGAACAGTTAAGCGATAACAATCGTGCGGTGAAGGTGGCCGAAGGTCAGGCCAAAGTGGATGAAGCGAAAGCGGCGTTTGCGTCGGCCCAGGGGACGGGGGCATACCTGGCGGCGAAGAAAGTGATTTCCGTGGAGGAGCGTTTGGCCAAGACCACCGTGTCGGGTTATGCAAAGCCTGCGACGTTGTATTTCCAGATCAAGCGAAGTGTGTTGTGCGTGTTTGCCGGATTTTTTCTGGGGTCGGCTATTGCGATACCGATCGGGATTCTGTGCGGATTGAGCAAGACGTTTATGTCGGCATTGACGCCGTTCATTGCGCTGTTCAAGCCGGTGTCGCCGATTGTTTGGCTGCCGATCGCGCTGATCGTGTCGTCGGCATTTATTCCGGACCCGGACAAGCATTGGTTCACGCAATGGATGTGGAATTTGCCGTGGATCGGCAAGTATGAAATCAACCCGGCGTTCATGGCATCGGCGGCGACGGTGGCACTGTGCTCGCTGTGGGCGACGATGGTGAACACGGCATTGGGCGTGGCATCGGTGGATAAGGATCACCTGAACGTGGCGAAAGTTTTGCGATTGGGATTCTGGTCGCGGCTGTTCAAGATTGTGTTGCCATCATCGTTGCCATTGGTGTTTGCGGGTTTGCGAATTTCATTGGGGGTTGGGTGGATGGTGCTGATTGCCGCAGAGCTGCTCAGTTCATCGGAAGGGATCGGCAAATTCGTGTGGGATCAATTCAACAACGGGGCGAGCGATTCGTTCGCCAAGATGATGGTGGTGGTGTTTATCGTCGGCGCGATCGGATTGTTGCTGGATCGGATCATGGTGGTGTTTCAACGTTTGGTGAGTTTTGAGGGATCGATCGCGGCGGTTTGAGGTTACTAGTTAAAAGTGGAAAGTTAAAAGTAAAAAGTGGAAAGTAAAAAGTAAGAGAGGGTGGTGTCATGCAGGGGGGAAATGTGGGGGCGCTAAGCCGCAAGCGGCAGGGGCGTGTCAGGATGTGGAGAGATACGCGGTGGCAGTTGGGTTTTAATTAACTGGAGTATTGATGATGGCGTTTTTGGAACTGGACAAGGTGAGCAAGGGGTATGGGCCGGCGAGTCATCGGTATGAGGTGTTGTCGGATGTGAATCTGGCGATCGAGGAAAACGAATTTGTGGCGGTGATCGGTTTTTCGGGATCGGGTAAGAGCACGTTGGTGTCGCTGTTGGCAGGGTTGGAGCAGCCGGATCAGGGTGAGGTGCGATTGGGCGGCGAGGTGGTGACTGAGCCAGGCCCACAGCGGGGGATTATGTTTCAGAATTATTCGTTGCTGCCGTGGTTGAGCGTGTATGAAAATGTTGAGATCGCGGTGAAGCAGGTGTATCCGTCGATGAAAAAAGTCGAACGACGGGCGTACATCCAGCAATACATCGACATGGTGAACCTGACGAATTCGGAATGGAAAAAGCCAACGGAATTGTCGGGGGGTATGCGGCAACGTTTGTCATTGGCGCGGACGTTGGCGATGCGGCCTGAGGTTTTGATTCTGGATGAGCCGTTGTCGGCGCTTGATGCGCTGACGCGTGCGGTGTTGCAGGATGAAATCATTCGCATCTGGGAAGAGGATCGTCGGACGGTGGTGATGATTACCAATGATGTGGACGAAGCGGCGTTGATGGCGGATCGGATTGTGCCGTTGACGCCGGGGCCGGGTGCGACGTTGGCGCGAGATTTCAAGGTTGGTTTGGCGCGGCCGCGCGATCGGACGACGTTGAATTTTAATCCTGAATTCAAGGCGCTACGCAACGAGGTGAGCGGGTTCATGATGGATTTGAATGAGGAAGCGAAGTCGTTGCGGGTGGAGACGACGTATCGGTTGCCGGATGTGGAGCCGATTGATCTGGTGGGGTAGGG
>JAUHYI010000013.1 GCA_030426385.1 Phycisphaerae bacterium | reverse complement strand
CAGCCAACAATCGCTGACCCTCCGGGGAAGTTACCGGCGTCGCTTGCACCTCAACAATAAATCGGCTTCCCACATTCGCCGTCGACTCTACCGTGATATCCCCGCCCAACATGCGAGCCAAATAACGCGAGATCACCAACCCCAGACCAGTCCCACCAAATTTTCGTGTCGTCGACGTGTCCGCTTGTTGGAATGACTGAAACAATTTCGACAATGATTCTTCTGGAATCCCCACCCCGGTATCAACCACCTCGAACCAGATACGATCACGATGCGCCGCATCACAACGCATCACGATTGTCACGCCGCCTTGTTCGGTAAATTTGATTGCATTACTGACCAGGTTCGTCAGAATCTGCCGTAAACGCGTCGGGTCCGTTTTGACGATCGCGGGGATATCGCCAACCTTTTCAATCGTCAGCGTGATGCCTTTGCTCGTCGCTCGCTCCTCGAGCAATTGGTGCGTTTCTTCAAGCAATTCATTCAGATCGCAGGCCAGCAATTCGATCGTCATTTTGCCCGCTTCGATTTTCGACAAGTCCAGAATGTCATTGATCAACGTCAACAAATGCTTGCCGTTGCGATCAATAATCCCCAGCCATTCCAACGACTGGATATTTTCACCGACATTCGCTTGACGAATTTCTTCCAGCAACAATTCCGTGTAACCCAGAATCGAATTCATCGGCGTGCGGATTTCGTGACTCATGTTCGCTAAGAAATCACTCTTGGCCACACTCGCCGCTTCCGCGCGATTCAATGCTTCACGTAGTTCCAGCGAACGTTCGGCCACTTCGCTTTCCAACTTTTCCGTGTACGCCTGCTGTTCATCCAAACGCATCTCTCGTTCGCGCAATGCTTCGTCGATCACCGTCGTATACGACGATTGCACCGATGACAATTCCGCCGTCAATTGCCGCGCACGCACCTGTGATTTTTCGGCACGCAACTCCGAACAAACCAATGAAAACCCCATCACGATCGCGGGTTCCATCGCCCGTAAAAAACTCGTCAACTCACCGGTATCGCTCACCAACCCGGCAAATCGTCCAGACTTGCCCCACATATCTGTGACGTGCATCACAAACCCACATGGCACTTGATCATCCAAAATCACCAACGGATTCTCGGTCGAAACTTCCGCAGCCGCACCCAGAACCAATCCTGCGGCAGCGACGTCAGCGTCACCCTGGCTCGACCAACCCGCGATAGCGCGAGGACCAACCACATCACGCGACAGCCACAACGCCCGCGGCGAAAACGCAGCCAGACGTTCCGACAGATACGCCAATGATCCAATCGGATCCGGCAGTCCCATCGCATCGTCAAACAACGCGTCTAATTGGTCGAGAGCATCACTCATCCATATTGCTTTCGCATTTCAACTTTTTTCCCAGCATCGCCAACATCGTTATGCATTGTTTTGCGATACCGCCATATCAAAAGCATTCCATCGTTCAAGATCATTCCAACAGGTCAAACAATTCCTTGTTCGCCCGCAGTTCATCTTCCAGGTCTTCGGTCAAAACTCGCAAGTCCGCGCGCATCAGCCCCAGCGCAGCCAGTGATGACGAATTGGGCTTGACCAGGTTCACGCCGACCGACGTTCGTTTCGACACACTGCACAAAAGATTGGCCACATCCACGCAGGCGACAATCTGTTTGTGTTCGCCCCGATAGTTGTTCAGGTTGTGGTGATATCGAATCGTATCCAGAATTTCATCCGAAAATTTCCACCGCGTGGCAATTTCCAATCCCAACTCCGTGTGATCAAATCCGAAACATTTCTGTTCCGCTTCACACAACGACGGCTCGCCTTCTAACTTTTCCATCATCTGGACAAACTTGCCATGGCAATACTGGTCTTCGAGCACAATCCCCAGATCATGCAACAAACCAGCCAGAAAAACGTCTTCAAAATTTTCCATTTTCTGACGCGCAGCAACCATGCGCGAGACCACCGCCACGCTTACCATGTGTCGCCACAAAAAAGCTCGCTTGTAGTTGCCCACCGTTTCGTCAGACTTTTGAAACACACCAGCCACCGATGCGGTCAATGCCAGGTTTCGAATCTGTTTGAAACCCAGATAGCTGATGGCTCGTTGCAGACTCGTCACACGCTTACGCAAACCATATGCCGCGGAATTCACGCACTTAATCACACGTGCGGATAATGCTGGATCACCTTCGACGATCTTGCGCATCTGCGCCGCACCCGCATTGGGATCGTTACAAACCTCAATCACCTTCGCCGCCACACTGGGCAGCGAAGAAACTTCCTGCACTTCGCGCACAACCTTTTCTAAATTTTCCGAGCCGCCACTATTTTGATTCGCTTCCTTTTCGCTCGATGAACACGACGCGTAGGACAATGAAGCCGGGGATAGCGAAGTTAGTGAGGATGGGCGAGGAGATGAGTTTTCTTGGGTCACGATCGTGGCCTCCGCATAAGGACGGAAAATTTCATGGACAAATTCCCACACAACAAACATTTGTTAGCTGCGTGTCCTTAGTGAATCTGTCATTGCATGTCATCGTCCATAAAACAGACATGACTTAGTCACAAATAGAGGCGACAAAGCTTAAATAGGTCATTTGCCCAACCAAATGCGTTATAGGAAACCCACCACATTCCGATAAAACCACACTGCTCATAATATGCCCTGCCACCACGCGAACAGCACCACCCGCGCGTCATGCGGACCTCATGCGGACAGTTGGCCCCTGCTTCGCCAACGGCCACGATCAAGTTCCCCACACGCCCACCCGATGGAATAGTCATATCTATGCTACAAATTTTTGATCCGCGCCCATGCTGATCACACAAACTCATACCCCTCGCTCTTACCAAATAGCTAAACGCAATCCCAGTCGCTTACTCGTTACTTACCGATGGCTAATCTCACACCACCATCATCATCAACCGTCCTGTTGGCCCATGGGCCACACCGGTTGATTGGATCGACGCAGCACGTCCTCGAACGACGCGCCGCGGCTCACGTCATCACCACCGATAACGGCACCGATGCCATTCGATTGGCCCTGGCTTCGCACCCCAACCTCATCCTGCTTGGCATGGACCTCAAGGAACTCAAGCCCTTTGCCATCTGCGACACGTTGGCTCAGCATCACGACTATCACCCGGCCATCTGGCTCATCGCGCCACGCGGTGGACACCTCGTGCCCCAACACGTCGCCAAACTCGGCATCGAACGCATTCTCACCCAACCCATCGACACCATGCACCTGTGCGACCAAATCATGGATCGCCTGGACATCCCCGCCATCACACTCCGCTGGACCGGCTAACCCCCCTCCCCCCCCACATTTCCCCCGCGTGATTAATCATTTCATGCGCCCGTACACCCCATGCGCTCGCACACCAACCCGCGTGATGCCTTCCCAAACTATGGCTTCGCGGGCTTCTCATCCAACTTCGACGTATCGATCAACCCCGACAAATCCAGCACCGCACCATCCTGGCCATGAATACGCTTCGGTTCCAAATCAGACGCTTCACCCTGGGCATTTGAATCTGCATCGGCATCAGCATCCGTATCAGACTTCGCGCGAGTCGCGTCTTGCGCCGCAGCCAAATCCATGCGCCACGCCAACGCATAATCCCACGCTTCGCGTTCCTGATCATCGCGCGTCACGCGCATCTCATATTCACCGCGTGGCAAATTTCGAAAATACAAATGCTCCACATTATCAACCGTACTCCGTGACGCGCTGATTTCCTGTTCCTCGCCATACGTGTCGATCAACACCAATGACAAATCAAAATTTGCCAAGCGTGGCTGCGTGTTCCACACACGACGCCCACTCATCAGGTCGTTCATCACCCGGCCATCAATCCGACGATTCCACACCAGCATCATCGATACTTTTTCCAACGCCCGCATCGTCTTGAAACGATACACGTTTGTCTCACCCACTTTCGATTCGCGAAAATCCCAGCCGTATCGCGAGTCGATATACCCGCTGCCCGTCGTTGGCGCAATCGGCCCTGCCATCAGAATGTCGTAACTCAAATCCAAACGCACTGAACCCGCGCCCAGGTGTTCGTCCAACGGATGGCCATCCACCTGTTTCCAACTGCCAGACTTACTCGCACCGGCCATCAAACATGCTTTGATCACTTCGCTATGACCGGACAAGCGCGGATTAACCGTTCGATCACTCGCTTCCAACAAACGGGCCACCACCGACGTCACCATCGGTGTCGAAAAACTCGTCTGACTTCGCGACGACACCACATCCGGCTTACAACGGCCGTCACCTTCAAAACGCGTATACCCACCCGAACTATTGCCCGAACTCACCCCCACTGCGATCTGGTTGTAACCACTGGCCAGCATCCGCGGAACGCTTGTCTGCTTCTTATTATTCACCCCCACCACCATCAACACGTTGTATTCATCAGCCAGATAATCAATGCGTCGCAAGGCATCAATCGCTGTGGCACCCCCGCCGCCGATCCAACTATGATTGAACACGCGCACGTTATTCACACGCGGTGCCCGGGCTGTACCCACCCCCAGATAGTTCGGCCCCAACCAATCCGAACTCGCATAAACCAACACGTCGGTCACCCCTGGCGCTAACCCCTTCTTCCCATAGATCACGCGTGCCGTCGAGGTCGCATGACTATTGCGTCGGCCTTTGCCGCTGCGCAACACCACGTTCAGATAATCGTAATCCCCGCCATCCAGATTCGGCGCATAATTTCCCTTGCCGCCTTCCACATGGCCCACCGTAATCCCCATGCCCGTCGGCGTCTCGTCTCCCAGGCGTCGCGACAATTCCCCGATACCTGCCGGGGCTTGTTTCAATGCGAGATTCGGCACCGCAACCGGCTTGCCTTTCGGCAGATCCTCGCCGACAGCCACACTCACACCGACAATCGCCAACACAACCATGCCCAACGCACACGCCCACATCGGCCGTCCATGACTATGCTTCACACCGATCAACTCCTCACTACTCTTCGGTCGCAGGTCCAATGTCATACTTCCCTTCCACCAAAAATTTCGCACCACCCCCTTGTGCAGGCGACACAGGTTCCACCGGCCCGATGCCGCGCACATGCACGTCACTCAAACGCGAAACATCCTTGACCACACGGGCAGGGTTGCCATAGACAACTTTTCCGTCGGGCACATCATGGGTCACCACCGCCCCCGCACCGATCACCACCTGATTACCAATTTTAATGCGCGGCAACACCATCGCCCCCATGCCCACCATGGTGTGCTCACCCACACGCACGCCGCCAGCCAGTCGCGCGCCCGGCGCCACGTGCACGCCATCGCCCAGTTCGCAATGATGGTCCACGCTTGATCCTGTATTGATCAGACAGCCGCGTCCCACCTTCGCCAGCGCACACACAGCCGACTGCGCCATCACCTGCGACCCTGGCCCGATCATCGCATTGCTCGCCACGTAGGCCGAGGGATGAACCACCGCGATCGGCCGAACGCCCAGCGTTTCCATGCGGGCCTGAATCCGCAGACGATCCGAACCATCATGACCGCCCACCGCCACAATGCCATACAACGTGCGGCCGCCTGATTCAGAGGCAAACGTCGGCAAAAATGCTTCAAAACCCGACCAGCCGTGACATATTCGATTCGTTCCCCCGGTTTCACTTTCCCACGTCGCATGCGGATCGTGGTCGCACACCACCACCAGCTCGCAACCCACCGCTCCCAGAAATTCCTCCACCACGCGTGCCTGCCCGCCCGTCCCCCACATCGCCACAGCAATCGGTTCGCCGTTGCCCTGCTCGCTGGTCCGGGTCACTTCACTCGCGGGCTTGGTCGTGGGTGTACTCGTGGGCGTGCTAGGTGAGGTATCCATAGATGAACAGTTTAACACCACCCCAATCAACACCCAACCCCCCCACCCCCCACGTTCCCCCCCACGTTTCCCCCGCACACTTCACCCGCACACTTCACCCGCACGTTTCACCTGTACGTTTCATCCATCCTGATCACCGATTTCCTTGCGCACGAATCCCACCACCTGCTTAAACGTCCTCGACCCCGATCGCTCTATCACTCACTTTGCGATTCGTAACTGGATACGACAAACGACAGAACCCAAAAACTACACGCCCACGGGTCCATTGAAATGAGCATAACCCTGCAAATCTTTTCGGCCTGCTGGCTTGGTCCAGGGATACGTACCCGATTCATGCAACAACTGATGATCGCGTGCGCATTGATGAAACACATCGACGATGCCATCAATCTCGCGAACGCCACTTTCATTGATCTGATACGCCGACGCGGGCACATCGTAAATCGGCGTGGCCTCGCATGCTCCATTGATCACCAACACTTGCGAACGTGCGGCTTCAAACGTCGTCCATGCCTGCGCTGATTCCAATTCCGGACTGATCAATGACTGCGCAAAACTAAACACCATGCGCTTGCGGCCATTAATGTTTTCCCGGTGTGGCCATTCTTCGATTAATGTGCCATCGTTCGAGACCATCCGCCCGCCTTCGCTGTTCGACCAATGGTATCGGCCCGTCGTTCCCTCGATCTCAATCACAGGCCCTTGTGTTGACGCACACGCATGGGTAAACAATCCCGTGAGCATCACATCATTTTTAAACTGCACACGCATCGCGATCGTGTCATTATTCTCAATCGGTCGAGTGCGATATTGCTCGGCTTCGATCACCATCGGCACCGCTGCGGCACGATCGGATTCACCCAGCAAAAACAAGGACTGATGTAAAAAGTGTGACATCGCATTGGCTGCAGGACCATCCAATACCCACGAACCTCGGCATTGCATGGCACCGGCCCAATCCGATCGGCCGTAGTATCGATCGTCGCGCGGCCAACACACATGCACCGAAGCTCGTTTAATTTTTCCGATCGCCCCGTCCAGCAATCGGCGTTTGACCAACGTCGTCGCCAATTCGCCAATCAATTGGTACGCCACCCCGCCCGACAACCCCGACGCATCGCGTGCCGCGATCATCGCATCCACATCATCAACGCATCCGGTGATGGGCTTCTCGGTCATTACCGCTTTGCCTGCGGCGAATGCCATTTCGGCAAACGGTCGATGCAAATCAATCGGCACCGGTAACCACACCGCATCGATATCCGCCTGGGCCAACATCTTTTCATAAGAATCAAACAACGCCGCACCGTGATCACGGTACGTGGCTGCCGCTTCATCAAATGTTGAAAGCTTGGGGTCACACGCCGCGGTCAGCGCCACCTTGACATCGCCATAGCCCGACTCCGGCTCGGCCTCACAGCGCATTAACAAATCACGAATAGCCGCAGAAAATCCCCCTAAACCTGCAATTCCAAATCGAATCGTTTTTTGCGTATCTGACATCGGCGGTAACTCTATTTGTGACTGTGACATGGGCGACAACATAACGAATTCACCCCTTTCATGCGAGCCGAATCAACCGGACCCACGCCTAAAACATAGGCGATATCCGAAAAAACTTCAGCTTTTTCGCTGTTCCACCCATGACCCTGCCTACAGTGATAGGTAGGCAACGACCAACGGGTAACGACTTAACGAAACTTAATGTGACTCACACACCGACAACTTTGTCACATTTGATCCATCGAAAATTTTTCCACAGGAGCTTTAACCCACGCGTCTAACCCAAGGAGCCTAGCCATGATTAACTCTCATCTACACATTCATGACGATGAACCATCAACGCTTGGCGGTCCCCCCGCCTGGCTGGCATTTACCATTATTTTCTTTGTCTTTCTGTTCGCGGCAATCGCTTTAGCAGTGATCGGCACGCTCGGCTGGCTCGGCTGATCAACCTCATAAAAAAAACACCTGCGACAACAGTAACATGCGGTACTATCGAGGCACGTCGATGGGCCGCATGTCGCTTGCAACGCGGACAGGCTTCGCAAACGCCCTGGCCTGCCGACCTGATGGTCTTATGGTATTCACGTGGTATTCACGTGGTATTCACGTGGTATTCACGCCAGAAGGCACATCTCCGTGACCATTCCGGATTACTGGATTACTGAATTACCCAGTGGCCACAATTGATACAAAACGCTAAATATCGAAATACATGCAAAACTCAAACGGATGCGGACGCGCTGCCAGCGCCTGCAATTCGTTCAGCCGCTTGTATTGAATCCAATAGTGGATCACGTCTTCGGTAAACACATCCCCCGCCAGTAAAAATCCGTAATCGGATTCAAGCGCATCAAGCGCTTCGCCCAGATCGGTCGGCGTCGATTCAATCGATTCATATTCCGCAGGCGACAAGTCATACACATCCTTGTCCAACGGATTGCCCGGATCGATTTTATTTTTGATCCCATCGAGCGCCGCCATCGTGATCGCTGCAAATGCCAGGTATGGATTGCACGACGAATCCGGACATCGAAATTCGATGCGTTTGGTTTTGGGATTCTGCTGATACATCGGTATCCGAATCGCAGCGGATCGATTCCGCGAGGAATACACCAGATTCACCGGCGCTTCATAGCCGGGCACCAGACGTTTGTAACTATTGGTCGTCGGATTGGTAAAGGCCAACAGCGCCGCCGCATGTTTTAAGATGCCACCAATCGCATACAAACCCACTTGCGATAAGCCCGCGTAATGCCTGCCTGCGAACAACGGCTTGCCTGATTTCCATAATGAAAAATGCGTATGCATCCCACTGCCATTGTCCTGAAACAACGGCTTGGGCATGAACGTCGCCACCTTGCCGTGTCGCGCAGCCACGTTCTTCACGATGTACTTGTACATCATGCACGTATCGGCCATCGTCAACATATCCTGGTAACGCAGATCGATTTCGCCCTGTCCACCCGTGGCCACTTCATGGTGATGACATTCCACCGCGATCCCCATCGCCTGCATCACGCTCACCATTTCGCTGCGAAGATTGCTCATCGTGTCCATCGGCGGACACGGGAAATAGCCTTCCTTTTGGCGAACCTGATAGCCTCGGTTCATCGGATCCGCATTGCCACGGTTCCAAACTCCCTCTTCCGAATCCACCATGTAATGGGCTGCGTTGATCGTCTGGTCATATCGCACATGATCAAAGATGAAAAACTCCATCTCAGGCCCAAAATAGGCTTCATCCGCCACCTTGCTGTCCTGCAAATATTTCACGCACTTCTTGGCAATCGACCGCGGATCACGCGAGTAATGTTTCTTCGTGATCGGATCTTTGATATCGCAAATCAGCGACAGCGTGGGATGCTGATAAAACGGATCAATCTTCGCAGTATTCGCGGCGGGCACCAGCAACATGTCCGACTCATTGATCGCCTGCCATCCGCGAATCGACGAGCCATCAAAACCAAACCCGTCGACAAAACTCGCTTCGTTGAGTTCGCTCACCGGATACGTCGTGTGCTGCCAAAGCCCCGGAAAATCCATAAACCGGCAATCCACAAACTCAATGTGATGCTTTTTCACCAATTCCAACACCTGCTTAGGCGTCGCCTTGGGATGGGATCGTTTTATCGTCGTCGTGCGGGCCATGCGAATCTCCAGAACCAGTGAATACCCCCCACATCTTCCCCCTTTAGTTATACAACCAAAACCATCACATGTATCCCCCCCCACCCGCACCCGCACCCGCACCCACTTCCCACTCCCTCCACCACGTTCCTACTTTCCCCACGCGTCATATCACGAAACCACATGACAACGCCACGATGATCCCACCGGCTCATCGTGGCACATCACATATCACCCATACAGCTCAGTGCCCTTCGGCGTGCTCGCCCAGTTTCGGGAACAACTCGTCCACCAGCGTTTTCAATGTTGCGTCATCTTTCGCCTCAGCATTCAAGCGCAGCAACGGCTCGGTATTGCTCGCACGGACGTTGAACCAGTAGCCCTTCTTGTCCCAACAGTCGATGCTCACGCCGTCCAGTTCTTCAACGGTGCCATGGGCTCCGTAGGTTTCTTTCAAACCGGCCAACACCGCGTCCTTATCCTCGCAACGGAAATTCTGTTCGCCTGATTGCGGATACTTCTTGCTGTACGGCCGAATCAGGTCGCTCATTTTCTTATCCGTCTGACCCAGCACATTCAACACCAGGGCGAACGACATCGCACCCGAATCCGCGAAATAGTTATCTCGGAAATAGAAATGCCCCGACAATTCGCCACCGAACGGCGAATTGCTCTCACGCAGCAACGCCTTCATATTCACGTGCCCCACTTTGCTCTTCACCGGCTTGCAACCCAGGCGCGTCACCGTCTCTTCCACCACCTTGCTTGATCGCAGGTCATACAGAATCGGCTCACCCGGATTCTTCGGAATAAAATAATGCTCAGCCAATAGTGCTGTCAGGTGATCGCACCCGATCGTCTCGCCCGTTTCATCCGTAATCACGCAACGATCCGCATCGCCGTCGAAACACACGCCCAAATCGGCACCGTGTTGGCGCACCGCTTCCTGCGTCGGCACCATATTCTCAGGCACCAGCGGATTCGGCTCATGCACAAACGTCCCCGCAATCTCAAAATTCAACGGAATGATCTCAACATTCGGCAACCCTTCAAACACCTTGGGCACCAGGTCTCCACCCATCGCGTTGCATGCATCAATCACAATTTTCAACGGCCGTTTCGGTTCCGCGAAAAACTGTAACACATGCCCTTTGTATTCTTCCCACAGATCCATCTCGCGATAGCCACCCAACGGCGCCATCGCCTCACGTGCATTCTCAGGTAATGCTGCCGCGATCGCTTCGATTTCTTTCAACCCCGTCTCCCCACCGATCGGCGTGGCTTTCAATCCTGATATTTTAAAACCGTTATATTCGATCGGATTGTGACTGGCCGTCGTCTGGATACCACCCACCGCGTTCAAGTGATTGATCGCGAAATACATAAAACTCGTATCGCAACGCCCCAAGTCAATCACGTTCGGCCCGGCTCCGCGAATACCATCCGACAGCGCTTTGCACAGACTCTCGCTCGACGGACGCATGTCCCGGCTCACCAGAAAATCGCCACTTTCGGCCTGCCCACTCGCACGCATGATATATTGACCAGCCGCGTAACCCACACGCCACGCCACGTCCTCGTTCAAGGGTTCCGGATAGATGGCACGAACGTCGTAGGCTTTAAATATCTTACCGATCATTGGTAAATGCTCATTTCATGGTCTGGAAATAGTGGAAACCCAACCGGGCAACAAGAACCAGCATGATAGCAAAAACGCACAATCCAGCACGCCCCGACCGTTTACAATCTGAACGGGCAGCATATTGCCCCACGAATCGCCGCAGCAACGAATGAAAGCCACCGCCCTATGAATAAACAAGCACTAATCGTATGGGGGGGTTGGGACGGCCACGAACCCCAACAATGCGCTGATCTTTTTGCACCATTGTTGGAAGCATCCGGCTACGACGTCACGCTTCGCAACGACCTGGACGCCTACGCCGATCTGGCCCTGATGGAAAAGATGGACCTGATCGTCCCCATATGGACCATGGGCGAAATCACCGCTGAGCAATGGGCTGGACTCAATCAGGCCGTCCAACGCGGCGTGGGCATCGCCGGCTTTCACGGCGGCATGATCGATGCCTTTCGCGACAACCCCGAGTACCAGTTCATGACCGGCGGACAATGGGTCGCTCACCCCGGCAACCTCGAGCCCACCTACACCGTCACCACGACCGATGCTGGGAAAGAACACGAAATCTGCCAAGGCATTGAGGCGTTCACGCTCACCAACACCGAACAGTATTACATCCACATCGACCCGGCAGCGAATGTGTTGATGACCACCGCGTTCAACGATCTGGGCGACACCACGCTATACACGCCCGGCGTCGCCATGCCGTTCGCATGGACTAAAAAATGGGGGCAAGGCCGAGTCTTCGTCGCATGCTGGGGCCACACGCATGAGGATTTCGACGTCCCCGCTGCCCGCGACATTGTCCTGCGCGGCATGATCTGGGCCACCCGTGACTGACGCCTGCCCCTGACTTTTTTTCATTCAGTACCACTCAAGCAACACGAAACACGAATCACCATTTACGAATCACGAGCACATCCATGAAATACCGACGCCTCGGAAAAACCAACCTCAACATATCCGTCATCGGCATCGGCACCTGGCAATTCGGTGGCGAATGGAACAAAACATTCGAACAGGATGAGGTCGACGCCATGTTCGCCGTCGGCCGCGAGCTGGGCATCAATCTCATCGACACTGCCGAATGCTATGGCGATCACCTGTCCGAACAATTCATCGGCCGTGCCATTGAATCCACACGCGGCGATTGGATACTCGCCACCAAGTTCGGCCACAAGTTCAACAAACCGTTCGACCGCGACGAGCCTCGCTCCCCCGCCGACATCGCCACCCAGTTGGAAGATTCACTCATCGCCCTGCGCACCGATTATGTCGACCTGTGGCAATACCATTCATGGGGCGATGATAAATTTTTCGATGACGACGTACTCGCTACCGCTTTGAAATTAAAAGACCAGGGCAAAATCCGACACCTCGGCAACAGCGTCAGTGCCAACAACAACGTCAAACAAATCAGCGCGTCCACCCAAATGGATATCGAGTTGATCCAGATCATCTACAACCGACTGGACCAAACCCCGGAGGACACCACGTTCCCCGTGTGCATCGAACAGGACCTCGGCGTTTTGGCTCGCGTACCACTGGCAAGCGGATACCTCTCCGGCAAATACAAGCCCGGCCATACGTTTTCTGACAACGAAGTGCGTGGCAAATGGTCCACCCCTGACGAACGTGATGAAAAACTCACACGCGCCCAGAAAATTGCGGCCGAGGAAGTGCCCACTGACACACCCATGGTGCAGTGGGCACTCGCATGGTGTCTGCAACACCCTGCCGTCACCTGCGTCATCCCCGGCTGCAAAAGCGTCGAACAGGTTCGCAGTAATGCCGCCGCAGCCAGCCTCACCGACATGGTCCGCGACGATCACCCCCAGGCTGTAAAATAGTGTCGCCAAAAATGCTATAAAAATGGTTCGCTGGCAACGATTAATACATACGCGATTCATGACCCCCAACTCACGAGCCAACCATGCATAAAAAAGCCCCCCACCTGACCACCCTGCTCATCATCGCGGTGATGTCACTCGGATTCGCTGGCTGTCAAAATGCCTACTACTCGGGCTGGGAAAAACTCGGCTGGCACAAACGTGACATTCTCGTCGATCGCATTGAAGATGCCCGCGACGAACAGGAAGAAGCGAAAAAAGTTTTCAGTTCCGCGCTTGAACAGTTTCAAAGCGTCATGCAAGTCGATGGCGGCAAGCTCCAAAAAGCCTACAACAAATTCAAAAAACAATATGAAGCGGGTGCCGATCAGGCTCAGGAAGTCCGTGATCGGATCAAATCCGTCGAATCCGTTGCCGTCGCGCTTTTCAAAGAATGGGAAGCGGAACTCGATCAGTACGACAGCCCGACGCTTCGCGTGCAAAGCGCCCAACAACTTGAACAAACGCAAAAGCGTTACAGCGATTTGATCGGAGCCATGCAACGAGCGTCACAAAAAATGGACCCGGTGCTCGCCACCTTCAAGGATCAGGTCCTCGTCCTCAAGCATAGCCTCAACGCCCAGGCCATCGCGTCATTGCAATCCAGCGCCATCTCCGTCGAACAGGATGTCCAACGCCTGATCGCTGAAATGCAAACCGCTATTGATCAAGCCAACGAGTTCATCAACGACATGACCCGCGACTAACCCCATGCGTCCACTTTGGCGCTTGCCCCCGGCACACGCTTACACACGGTTCCCACGCTTGGCTCATCGTCAAATCGTCGATCGGCAAACCATCGCGGCCACGTTAAACACCTGACGCAGTTTGTCCTCAGTGAATTCATCGACATCCACAAACTGCAAACCTATTTTGCATCGCTTGCCTTCCTGGCGTACCCAGATCACTTCGGCACGCACACGCATCTTTTGCTCAAGACAACGAAGCGTTAACTTGAAAACTTTCCCCACACGCTTCGACAGACCCGGCTTGGCCTGCACCATCATCCCCGACAACGACAAGTCCACCACCGGCCCAAGTTGGCAACTGATCAACTCGGTTCGACAACGCCCGTGCCGCCGACGTTGATCTGGCCGATCCATCGCTCGGGCATTGAGTTCCTTATCCGATTGCGTCGGTGCCTCAAAACGAAAACGCCCCGAATCATACACCCAGCCCGGCCCAATGATTCGCTTGCAGCCATCGGTCTGTTCTTCCAGATACGCCGCCACCAGCGCCTGTTGCGCCTGTTCAGGCAATTGCGATCGGGCTTCGCTCCAGAAATTACGACTGAGCAATTCCTCGTTGATCGCTTCGATGCTCATCCATTCCGTCGGCCAACCAGGGTCTCCCGTGATCTCTCCGAAATCGGCTTTGAATTGACCTTCACGATCTAAAAACGCCAGTACACTTTTTGCAACCTGCATCGGCTTTCTCCTCCACTACGACCTATCGGACGTTGCGAAGCGCAGGTTTAGCCGCCCACTATATTTTCTCCCAGCCTTTTTCGCCTCAATATCCCGCGGTCGCATCATCGAACTGGCGCAAACATAACGATTATGCGGACAAATCGACCGGACGCCTCAGTTGTCCTCATTCCTCGCGTAACACATCCAGCGCTCGCTCGATCGTTTCGTAATCAAAACCCCGGCGGGCGAGCATGCCCCATAGACGGCGCTTTTTGGTGGCGGTGTCGAAACGATCCATCGAACGCAAACGCTTGATCACCAGGTCGCGGGCGGCGTCGGCTTGATCGTCGGCAGGTGGGGTCATCTCTGCCACCAGGCGATCGATCAGGCTGCGCGATAATCCTTTTTGCATCAGCTTGGCTTGCATCAGGCGTGGGCCGGCCGGCTTGAGGTTTAGCATGTCGCGAATCAACGCTCGGCCATAGGCTTCGTCATTAATCAGGCCTGCCTGTTCCAATCGATCCAGTTCTTTTTCAATCGTGGCATCATCGACGCCCCGCTTGCGCAGTTTCTGTTGCATGCCGGAGCGGCTGGCCATGCGACGGTTCAAACTGTTCAAGGCAAACCGGTGGGCCTGATCGGTGGCAACTTCGCGTTCGACCTGCGCGGCCAACTGGTCGGTCCAGGGTTGGCCGATTTGCAGTCCCAATGCTTCGATGCGCGTACTGGGCAAGGTGGCGACGACGCGGCCCTTGCGCTGGGGGGAGTGCGGGTCGGCGGCGACGCGAATCATCAGGCGCGTGGGATCGCGCTGCGTGGGTGCCAGGGCTTTGATGAATTGAACCGATGCCATGCACGCATGTTACGTCAGGGTTAGGGTGGATGTGCAACAAATTTCGGATCGGGCCGATCAGGTGCGTGACCAAGTGTGTTACAATGGCAGGCAAGAAATATCGCTAGGGGTGGTCGCCGACGCGACCTGAGACAAACCCTTGGAACCTGATCCGGTTCATGCCGGCGTAGGAAAGCGAATTCGACGAACCATTTCGCCAGGCGAGAGCCGGTCAATCGTCAGAATCGTCGCCCGCCGTCGGTGAGGAGACTGACGCCATGATTCAACCTAATCAACCCAATCAATCGAACGACCCGAATTCATCGGACCATGCCAGCGATCAAACGCAGGCGTACGAATTGCCACCCTTGGGCCACAACCCCGGCCAAACCCCAGCAACCACGCCGGGCAGTTTTGCCAACAAACCGCGAATCACGACCGGACCTGCCGGCGCGGGCACATTTTCCAGTCCGGACACGCCGGGCATGCCGACATTGCCGAACAAAACCGCGTGGGATTTCATGCCCGAGGATTGGACGCGCATTGATGTGGCCGACCACCACACGCATACCGCATGGCAGGCCCCCGAGGGTTTCACGCCGATCACGCAATTGGAACATGCCCGCGTCGGCACGATCACGCCGGAAATGACACGCGTGGCTGAGCGTGAATCCCATCTGACCGCCGAACAGGTGCGTGACGAAGTGGGCGCGGGACGCATGGTGATACCAGCCAACAAAATTCATCTGGGGTATCACCTGGATCCGATGGCGATTGGCCGGGCATCGAAAACGAAAATCAATGCCAACATGGGCGCATCGCCGGTGTCATCATCGACCGACGAGGAAGTTGAAAAACTGCGCTGGGCCGAAAAATGGGGCGCGGACACCGTGATGGATCTGTCGACCGGTGGCGATCTGGATGCGACGCGTGACGCGCTGATTCGCAACAGCAATACGCCGATCGGCACAGTGCCGATTTATTCGATGATCATCGGGCGCAAGATTGAAGACCTGAATGAAGCAATGATTCTGGAAACGCTCGAGCATCAGGCCAAACAGGGCGTGGATTATTTCACGATTCATGCGGGCGTGTTGCGTGAGCATCTGAAGCTGGCCAAAAACCGGTTGATCGGATTGGTATCACGCGGCGGTTCGTTGCTGGCCAAATGGATGCTGATGCACAATCAGGAAAACCCCATGAATACCGCATGGGAAAAAATCTGCGATGTGATGCGCGTCTATGACGTGACGTTTTCCATCGGCGACGGTTGCCGACCCGGTGGCCTGGCTGATGCGACCGACGAATTGCAATTGGCAGAACTGGTCGAGTTGGGCAAACTGACCGAGCGGGCCTGGCGCAAGGGCGTGCAGGTCATGATCGAAGGCCCCGGCCACGTGCCATTCGATCAGATTGAATACAACATGAAGCTGCAACGGCATCTGTGTCACGGGGCACCGTTTTATGTGTTGGGGCCGTTGGTCACCGATATTTTCCCCGGCTATGACCACATCACCAGTTGCATCGGCGCGACATCGGCCGCTTACCATGGTGCCAGCATGCTGTGCTACGTCACGCCCAAGGAACACCTGGGCCTGCCTAAAAAGGATGACGTGAAACAAGGCTGCGTGGCGTACAAAATTGCAGCGCATGCGGCAGACGTGGCGTTGGGCATTCCCGGCGTGCGCGATCGTGATGATGAACTGACCAAAGCGCGGGCCGCGCTCAATTGGGAAAAACATTTCGAGTTGTCGTTCGATCCCGACACGGCACGGGCGTTCCACGATGAGGATCTGGATGTCGATACCGATTTCTGTGCGATGTGCGGGCACGATTGGTGCAGCGTGCGCATCAGCAAGGAAATCATGGAATGGGCATCAGGCAAAGCCGACGGCATGGATCGCGGCGCTCCGAAAAAATCGGATGCGCTGACACCTGAGCAACAGGAAATTCTGGAAAAACGCGGCGTGTTGAGTCCGGATGAAATCCACAAGTTAGCCGCCAAAGCCAAGGGCAAAATCAAGCCCGCGGACGACACCGGCAAGGCGTCATGCCATAGCGATTACGTCGATGACGACACGGCCAAAACGATTCAGGAAAAGGAACTGGTTCAACTGGACATCCGGCCCGCACTGGGGATTTCCAAATCGGATTCGGTCATCTAAATGGCGGTAGCTCATGGCAGGCTTGTTTGATGGGACATCCTTGGAACAACCGGTGACGTGCGCGGTTTGCGGCGCGGCGTCAGCTGATTGTGCGTGTCCGAAAAATGCGGCGGGCGAGGTATGTCGACCCACGGATCAGGACGCGCGGGTCCGTCGAGAAAAGCGTCGCGGCAAATGGGTCACCGTCGTGTATCAACTGGACCCGGCGGCAAGCGATCTCAAAGCGATGACGAAAAAATTCAAATCGCAATGTTCCGCGGGCGGCTCGACCACCGAGGATGGTTTTGAAATTCAGGGCGACCACCGCGACCGATTGGTCGAAGCGTTACGCACGTTGGGCTATCCAGCCAAAGCCTCGGGCGGATAGCATCTGAGTTGATTGATGCCGCACGCCTTGCAACACGGGATGGCATGCTATGGATGAAACCTCTGAATATGTCTGTCCGCATTGCGGGGAATCGATCCAGATTGTCGTCGATGCGTCGGCTGGATCGGTACAGGACTATGTCGAGGATTGCCCGGTGTGCTGCAATCCCAACCAATTGCGGATTATGTTTGATCGCGAGGGCTATGCGTCGATTCAGGTCGAACCCAGTTGACCCAATCGCACGAAATCACTAGGTTTGTTCATCCCTCCCACACCAACCAACGGCACCCCTTGCCACTGTGGGCCCTATTAAAAACACGTCGCAGTCGATGCAATCACTGTTGTATCAGTGCCATCGTTTGTGAGTCGACACGCCCGATACGGAATTGAGACTGAATTATGCTGCAATTTTTTCGCAAACGAACTGCCAATGCCAAAGACGATGTGCTGTCGGGTTTGACGGTGGCGTTGGCGTTGGTGCCTGAAGCCATCGCGTTCGCCTTCGTGGCCGGGGTGTCGCCGTTGATTGGTTTGTATTCTGCGTTTTTCATTGGATTGATCACGGCGGTGTTGGGCGGTCGGCCTGGCATGATCTGCGGTGCAACCGGAGCCATGGCTGTGGTGGTGGTCGCACTGGTGGCAGAGCATGGCGTGGAATATTTATTCTTTGCGGTGATCCTGTGCGGACTCATCCAGATGGCAGTCGGGTTCGGCAGGTTGGGCATGCTGGTGCGCATTGTGCCCCACTCGGTGATGCTGGGATTTGTCAACGGTTTGGCGATCGTGATTTTGTTAGCGCAGTTTGGCAGTTTCAAAATCCTGGGCGATGACGGCGCGTTGCATTACATGCAGGGCCCTGCATTGTGGTTGATGCTGGGATTGGTGGCGTTGACGATGGCGATCATCTGGTTGCTGCCGAAAATCACACGGGCGGTTCCCGCATCATTGGCCGCGATCGTGACGGTGACGATCATTGCGGTATCGATCAATACCTACGGCCCGGCATCCTGGGCAACCAATGAGGGATCGAACATCGCTCCGACGGTGCGTGATATGTTGGCGACCAATCTACAGGCCAAAGCGGTGCGTGATACGGCCGGGGCCATTCAACAGGAAAAGCAAAACGAGTTCGCGGGCACACTAGCCACCGCAGGTTTAGCCGTGGTCCCCGCCTCCTCGCATCATCAGCCGGAGCTGGCACCGGCACAGGTGGAAGCGGCGATGGCCTCGGTTGATCCGGAAACGGTAGGCATTTCCGGCAGTCTGCCGCGACTGATGTGGTTCAATGCGGATTACGTGTTTCCTCCGTTGAACATGGCGACGCTGTGGATCATTTTGCCCTACGCGGTGGTGTTGGCCGGTGTGGGCTTGATCGAATCATTGATGACGCTGACGCTGATCGACGAGATCACCGAGACGCGTGGACGCGGTAACCGCGAATGCGTGGGTCAGGGTGTGGCCAATGTCGTGTGCGGTATGTTCGGCGGCATGGGTGGGTGCGCGATGATCGGCCAATCGCTGATCAATGTGAATAGTGGTGGACGCGGTCGGCTATCGGGCATCACAGCAGCGGTATGCCTGTTGTTATTCGTGTTGTTTTTCGCGTCGTGGATTGAAATGATTCCGATGGCGGCTCTGGTCGGGGTGATGTTCATGGTGGTGATCGGGACGTTCGAATGGGCGACGTTGAAAATCTGGGGCAAGGTGCCCATGGCGGATATTTTTGTCATGTTGCTGGTCACGATTTACACGGTGGTCATGCACGATCTGGCGACGGCGGTGGTGCTGGGTGTGGCGGTGTCGGCGATGGTGTTTGCCTGGCGACATGCGACTCACATTGGCGCGGATATCAAATTCAACGAACAAGGCAGCAAGATTTATCAGTTGCATGGGCCGTTGTTTTTTGCCTCGGTGCGTTCGTTTACCGAAATGTTTGACCCACGCAATGATCCCAAGGATGTGGTGATCGATTTTTATTACACGCGTGTTTACGACCAGTCGGGCATGGAAGCCATCAACAATCTGGCCGACCGATATCGCACCGAAGGCAAGATGCTGCATCTGACGCACCTGAGTCCGGAATGCCGCAAATTGCTGGACAAAGCCAGCGATCTGGTGGTCGTGAATATGTCGGAAGACCCACAATATCACGTGGCAACCGAGCGATTGGGTTAAATGTTCGCGGGGTGTTTCACGCAGTTTCACGCATATTATGTTTGCCCACTGATTTGCACTGAATTCACTGATTGACGCGGTTTTTGCAATCCAAAATTCAAGCAAAAACACGGGACGCTGCGCGTCGCCCGCTAAACGTGTGTGTGTGGGGGGGGGGGGGAAGAGACCGTTGGGCCGTTGGACTGTTGCGATGGCCGACAGTGCGTACAATGTGACGCATGATGCAATTGCAATTTTGCGGTGCCAATCGGCAAGTGACCGGATCGTGTTACCTCCTGGAAGCAGGAGGCCAGCGGATTCTGATTGACTGTGGTCTGTTTCAGGAGCGCAAGTATCAATCGCGCAACTGGGATCCGTTTCCATTTAAGCCCGAGTCGATCGATGTGATGTTGTTGACGCATGCACATCTGGATCACTGCGGGCTGATCCCCAAACTGGTACGCGAGGGGTTCAGTGGCAAAATCTATACGACCGAACCGTCGGTGGAGTTGGCGAGCATTGTGATGCTGGATTCGGCCAAGATCCACGAAGAAGATGCGGCGTACAAGATCAAACGCCACAAACGCGAGAAGCGGAAACCGCCGCGGCCTGTGGTGCCGTTGTACACCGTCGATGATGCGAAAAAAGCGATCGCACATTTGGAACCGATCGCGTTTAATGCATGCCATCGATTGGCTGATGGTGTTGAAGTTTGTTTTCATGACGCGGGCCATGTGCTGGGTTCGGCGATGCTGACGATCGATGTTGATGGCGATGGCAAAGATAACTCCAAAAAACGCCTGCTGTTTTCTGGCGACATCGGGCAGCGTGACAAGCCGTTGATTCCTGATCCGACGCTGATCGAGCGAGCGGATATCGTGATCATGGAATCGACCTATGGCGATCGCGAACATCGTGAGGAAGGCGATGTCGAAACGAAATTGGCCGAAGCGGTGAACGAGGCGTATGACGCGGGTGGCAACGTGGTGATCCCCACGTTTGCGATTGAGCGGGCCCAGGAATTGCTGTTTCATCTGTCACAATTGTTGCGAGCCAAGCGCATTCCGCGCGTGCCCGTGTTTCTGGACAGTCCGATGGCGATTCGCGTGACGGATTTATTTGCCAAACACCGATCGTTTCTCGATGCTCAGGCACAAGCGATGTTGGATGCGGACAATCATCCATTGGAATTCCCGGGGCTGTACCTGAGCAAGTCGGCAGACGAATCCCGAGCGATCAACGGCGTACGCGGCACGGCGATTATCCTGGCCGGTTCAGGCATGTGCACAGGCGGACGCATCAAACATCATCTGGGCCACAACATTGCCAGGCCTGAATCGACGTTACTGTTTGTCGGCTATCAATCGCCTGACACGCTGGGCGGATTGATTGTGCGTGGCCGTGATGAAGTGCGCATTTATCGGCGTAACTATCCGGTCTATGCCAACGTACGCCAGTTACATGGCCTTAGCGCGCATGCGGATCACGAAGCGCTGTTGCACTGGCTCGATGCAGTGTCACCACGACCGCAGCAGGTGTTTCTAACGCACGGCGAAGAAGACGTGGCCGAAAAATTAGCGGAAGAATTGCGCACCACGCGCGGGTTGAATGTCGAAGTGCCCCACTATTCGCAAACGGTCACGTTGTAGGTCGATCACTGGATGGCTTGCGGTACAATGTTTAGGTGTTGTACGAAACATTAGCCATCAGCATGGTCGCGGGGATCGTGGCGTCATTTGCCTGCGGTTTGGGTGCGCTGCCCTTGTTGATTCCGCAGCTGGATCCCAAACGACACACGGGGTTAGGATATGCCGCGGCGGGTGGTCTGATGTTTGCCGCGTCGGTGTTTAACTTGATCGCACCGGGCATTGACTTGACCGACGAGGGGCCCAGCATGAGAACCGTGCTGCCGGTGATGTTGGGCATTCTGCTTGGCGCGGGTTTTATCGCGATGACGAATCGCTATCTGGCCCGACAACGCTTAGGCGGGAAGCTCACCACCCGATGGGGCGGGCGCACGGGTGTGCTGATTTTGCTGGCCATGACCATTCACAGCATTCCCGAAGGTGTCGCAGTCGGCACGGCCTTCGTCTCCAGTGAAATCCACGGCGGGCAACTGGGGTGGTATGTTGCGACGGCCATCGCGTTGCACAACATTCCCGAAGGACTGGCGGTGGCTATTCCCATGCGCTCGGGTGGCGCGTCGATATCGCGTTGCTTCTGGGCCGCTTTTTTATCCAGTCTGCCCCAACCGATCGCGGCGGTTCCGGCGATTATGGCGGCGTGGTTGTTTGAACCCTTGATGCCGGTCTTGATGGGATTCGCTGCCGGGGCCATGATATTTCTGATCGTGATGGAACTATTGCCCGACGCGATGGCCACCATCAAACCCACCGCGATGGCATGGGCATTTATCCTGGGGTTCTGCAGTATGCTGCTCGTCCAAATCATGTTGTAAAATTCAGCGAGCCCCTCAGTGATCTTCGACAATGCCCAGCAACACTTCACGAAAGTTTGCCCAAACCACGGCTTGAAAAATCACGCTACGATATCCCTATGAGCAACGACGGCACCCATAGTTATTACGAATGGCAGGTTTCCACTTTGATGCTGGCCTACGACGTGGCTGAGCCCTTGTCACGCGATGATGACGAAGCCTTGGCCCAGCGTGAACAAAACGTGCAACAGGAATTACATCGCATGGTGCATGGCGTGTTACCCCAGGAATATCTCACCAACGCCCAGCAGGATTTCCCGCCGGAGATGGTACAGATTCTGACGCGTGCTACGATTCAACGCGCAATGATGATCGTCACCGGCGAGTAACACACATTCCACAAAAAACACGGGCGTGGTTTGTAGTTTCGCGTTAGCCGCCGCCTTTATGGCGGCGCGAATCGTCGGGCAACCACAGGGCATCGCGCCGCCATAAAGGCGGCGGCTAACGCGCGAGTTCTTCGTGGGATGCGTATAACACCAGCCCTCACATTGTCTCATGATCGGCACGAGTCTGTCACGACCTGCTGCGCCAGTGTGATCTACCACAAACATGTGGCATTCAACCGGCCGTCGGCCCGGCATGTTTCACTGCGTCGCTGGCACCCTCTTCGTATTGCCTGAAATTATTGATAAACAGATCGGCTAATTTCCGCGCGGTCTGATCATATTTCTTACCATCGGCCCAGGTGTTGCGGGGAATCATGATTTCCGCAGGCACGTTCGGGCAGGTCGTTGGCACTTCAAAACCAAACACCGGATCGGTCTGTGCCGGCACATCGCTCAACTCGCCCGCATGAATCGCGTCGATGATCGATCGAGTGAACTTCAATTTCATGCGTTTGCCCACGCCATACGCCCCACCCGACCAGCCGGTGTTCACCAGCCAGACGCGTGTGTTGTATTTTTTCATTTTTTCGGCCAGCAATTCCGCATACTTCGCCGGATGCCACACTAAAAACGGCGCGCCAAAACAGGCCGAGAATGTGGCTTCCGGTTCGGTGACACCCACTTCCGTGCCCGCCACCTTCGCGGTGTAGCCGGAGATGAAATGGTACATCGCCTGCTCCGGCGTCATCTTCGACACCGGCGGCAAAACCCCAAACGCATCGCAAGTCAGGAATATCAAATCCGTCGGCTGACCGGCCACGCACGGAATCTTCGCATTGGAAATAAATTCAATCGGATATGCACCGCGCGTGTTCTGCGTCAGTGACGTGTCATGAAAATCAACATGATGATGCGCTTCGTCATACACCACATTTTCCAACACGGCCCCGAAGTGCAAGGCCTGAAAAATTTCCGGCTCCGATTCCTCGGTCAGATCGATGGCCTTCGCATAGCAACCGCCTTCGATATTGAAAATGCCATTGTCTGTCCACACATGTTCATCATCACCGACCAGCATACGCTTGGGATCCGCAGACAACGTGGTCTTACCCGTGCCCGACAAGCCAAACAACACCGACGACCGATTGGTTTTCGGATCGGCTGTTGCCGAACAGTGCATCGACAAATGGCCTTTCTTCGGCATCAGGTAATTCACAATCGTGAATACCCCCTTTTTCATTTCGCCTGCGTATTCCGTGCCCAGAATCACCATCTCGCGTTCTTCAAACGACAGGTCCACGCTCGTCTGACTGGTCATGCCCGAGGTCAATCGGTTCGCGGGAAACTGGCCTGCGTTGTAAATCGTGTAATCCGGTTCGCCGAAATTCGCCAACTCTTCATCCGTCGGACGAATCAACATCGTGTACATAAACAGCGCATGATATGGCCGAGCACAGATCACACGAATTTTAATGCGGTGTTCAGGATCCCAACCGGCAAACGCATCGACGCAATACAACACATCCAACGTGTTCAGGTAATCCTTGGCCCGTTCACGATTCACCTCGAAACCATGCTGATCCAACGGAAAATTCACCGGGCCCCACCAGATGTCCTTTTCCGAATCAGCGTGTTTGGCCACGCGTTTGTCCTTGGGTGATCGCCCCGTCTTTGTGCCCGAATACGCGATCAATGCGCCCGAGTCGGCAATGCTTGTCCCTGGGTCACGACGAATCGCATCCTCATACAAACGCGGCGGATTGTAATTCCGACGAATATCAGCCACGTGTAGGCCATGCTGTTCCAGATTGAATGCGGTCATTGTTACCTCTCATACCAGAATGGGAAATGATTTCATTGCGAACCTGATTATATTTTAATTACCGAGCCAACGGGGTTGAAAATACCACGAAATCATAATATTAATTCTTCCCGCATCGTCTACTCACCAACACAACACACGCACGTATAACTCGCCATCCCACATGCACGCGTCGCGAACGCCTCACATGCTTCGCGACTATCTCCATCTCCATCACACGGGCCTCACGTCCCACGCACGCGGCGCATCACCACCGCAGCATCGGCCAACAGCAATCCCGATACACACGCATCGCCTTGCGTCATCGCGTCATGGAGTTGTTGCTCGGCAAAACATTGCGTGTCAGCAAACGAGGCAAACGCTGGCAATCCCCACGGCTGCGTCGTCGCATTATCCGGCTGCGTGTTTTCCAGATGATAATGCGTGGCCATGCGCAATCGTTCATGCCAATCATCGCGCCCACTGCGCCTGGCCAACCGGTGCAGCGCATGCAATCCAACCAACTCCTGATACGTCCACGCATCCAGACTCTCGTCGGGGCCCATCTCATGCAACGCACCCGCAGAATCAGGATGACTCAAGCACGCATCAACGCGATCATCATCACCGGCCAACATCGCCCACCACAATCCCTCTCCCACACCCACACTTTCCCCCCCACATCCCCCCCCACTTTTCCCCCCACCTTTTCCCTCACTTCCCTTTCCACTTTTTTCCCCACATTCCCCTGCATTAACGGATGGATTGCCACGGGCACACCGCTCGATATTCCCTCCGCCTGCCGCGACTAAATGTCGGGCCAACACTTCATATTCAGCTCGATGGTGTCCATCGTGATCGCGCATCAATTCGGGCCACACCACACGCCCGGTCCATGCCTGGCCATCCAGCATCGCCAACGCTATCGGCACCAATGCCCGCATCCCGCCTGCCACGCGACCCGCCACGTTTTCATCATCCACGATTACATCCACACACGGGGCAGCCTCATCACCAACAACAGCCTCAGCGACATCCACAACGACAGCTTCAGCCTTCTCACCGGCCACGGCCTCCAGCATGCGCCGGGCCACTATTTCGACTTGCTGTTGGAAATCCTGTCTCAATGCGTTTACCATCCTGACCGCATTATATCTATCTAAAAGGGAGCATCACGATGAGTCAGTGGATTGAGATCGGCGCTGAAAACGAATTCGAACCCGGCAGCCACAAATGCGTGCGCGCAGAAAACAACATGTTGCTGGTCATCCGCACCGAAGACGAGTTCCGCGTCGTCGATAACAGTTGTCCCCATGCAGGTATGCCACTTGACCAGGGCTACGTCGAAGGCAAAGTGCTCACCTGCCCCTTCCATGGCTATGCCTACAACATCGATACCGGCAAAAATGTCGATTTCGAAGGCGACGTCCCCCTCACCACCTACCCCGTCAAAATCGAAAACGGCAACCTCATGGTAGAAATCCCCTAACCCCCCCCCACTCTACCCCCCAGCCCCCCCACTCTACCCCTGCTATTCCTTGGCGTTTCTTCGGCGTTTCTTCGGCGTATGCTCGGCGTTTCTTATACGCTTTTCTGACGCATTTTCGGCCACGCATTTTTCATGCATGACCATGACACGCGACGAACACCAACCTCAGCTTGGCCGATCACGATCGGCACCACGATCCAAAGCGAAATTGCTCATGCCATTAAACGATGTCCTCAACTATCTCGATCAACACCGTGACGAGGCGGTCGATCGGCTCGCACAATTCCTGGCCATCCCCAGTGTCAGTACCGACGCGGCCCACGTTCCCGACATCCAACGCGCTGCCCAGTGGGTGCATGATCAACTCAATGACGCTGGGTTGGACACGCGCATCATGCCCACCGGCGATGGTCGTGACACCCTTAAAAAAAACCAACATCCTAACGGCGATGCTGGGGAAAAAGTGGTAGGAAACGCGGGGAAAAATGCGGGGGGGAATGTGGGGGAAAATGTGGGGGGGCATGGGGGGGGGCATCCCGCGGTGGTGGCCTGTACGAAACCGGACGCTGCACCAGCCGATGCGCCCACGGTGTTGTTCTATGGGCATTACGACGTGCAACCGCCTGACCCGATCGAGCCATGGACGACGCCACCGTTCGAACCCACGGTGCGCGAGGGCCACATTTACGCGCGCGGGGCATGCGATGACAAGGGACAGGTCGCCTGTTTTCTCGAAGCGCTGCGGGCATGGGCCAAAACGAACAACGGCCAATTCCCTTGCCACATCAAAATACTGATCGAAGGCGAAGAAGAAATCGGCAGCGAAAACCTGCCCGCGTTCATCGCGCAACATCGCGACCTACTCGCCGCAGACCTCTGCATCATCTGCGACACCTCCATGTGGGACGCCCCCACACCCCCACTCCCCCCCACACTTTCCCCCGCATCAACGAACACGCCAACCAAATCGACTGACTCCAACACAGACACAACCGCGCCCGGCCCCACCGTCGCTATCACCTATGCCCTGCGCGGCCTCGTGTATTTCGACATCCAATTGCACGGGCCCGACCGCGACCTGCATTCAGGCGTGTACGGTGGCACGCTCGCCAATCCTGCCAACGTATTAACCCGCGTGCTCGGCAAACTATTCGACGACCACAATCGCATCACCATCCCCGGCTTTTATGACGATGTCGCGCCCGTCACCGCTGACGAACGCAAGCAATGGGACATCCTCCATTTCAATGAACAGGCGTTCCTCGGCGATGTCGGAGCCCAACCCTTCGGCGAACACGAGCACGACACACTCACCCGACGATGGGCACGGCCGGCCTGCGATATCAACGGCCTCTACGGCGGCTACATGGCCCCCGGCGCCAAAACCGTCATCCCCGCCTTCGCCGGTGCCAAGGTCAGCTTCCGCATACCCGCCAACATGGATCCCAAAAAAGTTGCCAACCAATTTGAAGCCTGGCTACGCGATCAAGCCATCGGCGATCTGCGCTGGCACATCACACGCCACGGCGAAGCTTCTCCCGTGGCCACGCCTATCGATTCGCCACACATGCACGCCGCATCACAGGCCATCCAAAAAATCACCGGCAAGCCGCCCGCACTGGTGCGCGAAGGAGCCACCATTCCTGTCGTTGCGGATTTTCAACACACATTAAAACTCGACACATTGCTCATTGGCTTCGGGCTAAACAGCGACAACATTCACAGTCCCAACGAACACTTCGGGCTCGATCGCTTCCACCTCGGCGCAAGAACTCTCGCCGCAGTGCTGGATCATCTATAAATTTATCGCCAAATTCGCTTGTCACCACAAACCGCAAGTTAAAACAAAACTTTTTACGTAAGCCCCATCATGTCGAACACCACCTCCACCACGCACCGCGTGCGTCCTATCGACCAACGCTTCAAACCCCCCGTGGCTGGCATTGATCTCGAACAGGCGCTTAACTACATCGACATCAATGATGTCACCGAAAATTTTATCTACAATCACTACACCGCCAGCCGACTGCCTTACATCGCAGGCAGCCGACCCGAACTCGAAGCGATCGCCAAAAAATTGATCGCGGACGCCACGTCGCCGATCGAACAGGTCAAACGCCTGACAAAATTCGTCTGTGAAGAAGTCGCCTGGGCTGGCTACTACGAACAGAAACACGGCACCCTCCTGCCGTTCAATCGTAGATTGACCGAAGAACAGCTCATCCAATCCCGCTACGCGTGGTGCAATGAACAGGCTCAGGTGCTATGCGCTCTGACGCAGGTCGTGGGCATTGCCTCGCGATTGGTGTTCGCCAGTCATCCCAGCGCGGGCTATGGCCACGTCATCACCGAATGCCTCCTGCCCGAGGGATGGATCACGGTCGACCAATCCGTCGGCTACCTGTTTGCCATCAATGGCCGCCCCATCCGCGCGTGTCACATCTATCGCGATCCCGAGACGCGAGCGCATTTCCAACCCATTTACAAACAGCTATGCGATACCCTGGTTCAACAACTTGGCCACGACCTGTTGCATCTATCCTTCCGCATGGCGGTGGCTGATGATCCGCTCGATGGATTCTCGGCCATCGGCTACCACAACCATTTCATCCACTAACCCCCCACCCCACCCCCACATCCCGCCCCCCGCATTTTCCCTGTGCTATTGTGAGCAATACCAATCTCACAAAAATTATGCGCGTGGTTTTCTCGCGTGGTTTTCGTAGTTTTATCGTTAGCCGCCGTCCTTGGGTGACGCGAATCGCGGGAAAAACACAGGCCCTCGCGCCGCCCAGGGGCGACGGCTAACGCACGATTTCTAAACGGGGTTGGTAATAATACGGATTACGATAAATACTCGCGCGTAGATTTTTATTAGCTCCCTTTTATTTGCTCCAGATGAATACCGGGAGTTTGTGTGAAGGGGAAATTGAGGCCGCGCGAGTTTTTAACGGGATGGGTATAAGTGGTGTTTGGCAATTCGAAATGTTCACAACTCCGGCATGGCCACTGCAGCGACCATGGCGATAACAAGCGATAATGTATCCATTCACCGCCTGTTCCTATCGCAAAAACCCCATAAAATTCGTATTCACGTCATGCCGCACGCATAATCTGGACGATAAAAAAAGACCGGAAGCAAAGGAATCCAGACATGATTATCACGCCCCCCTATTTTGCCCGCATGACGTCCAACGCTTGGCCTGCAGTCATGCTCGGCCTGATGCTATTGATCGCCACGCAAACATTCGCGGCAAAAAACGATCACCACAATCAAGACCAAAACAACGATGGCTGGACCACACATTTCCAGGTCGACAAAGCTGAGTTGTCGCACACCGGCACCAATCCCTATTTCATTCTCGTGCCGGGCCAACATTGGATCTATGAAGACAACAATGAACGCCTGATCATCACCGTACTCGACGAAACGAAAATGGTCGACGGCGTAGAAACACGCGTCGTCGAAGAACGCGAAACCGAAAACGGCAAACTGATCGAAATCTCGCGAAACTTTTTTGCCATCAGCACACGCACCAATAGCGTTTACTATTTCGGCGAAGAGGTCGAGATCTATCGCAATGGCAGAATTGTTCACGATGGATCGTGGCTGGCGGGTGAAAACAACGCGCGGTTCGGCATGATCATGTCCGGCGATCCACTGATTGGTTCACGCTACTATCAAGAGATCGCACCCGGCGTGGCCATGGATCGCGCCGAAGTGCTCAGCGTGACCCAAGCGGTGCGCACCCCCGCGGGCCATTTCCCACAATGCCTGGGCACCGAAGAATCTTCGCCCCTCGAAAACGGTAAGAGCTACAAAATCTATGCCCCGGGCATCGGGTTGGTTGTGGACAACAATCTCAAACTGATCCGCCATGGTCGATCGGGCAAGCCATCCACATGATGAACACCACACACGCGACTGGCGAATCTGCCCGCATAGTCACACGGCGTCCGAGTCGTTCCGACGCTCTTTTTCGAGTATCATGATTTCACTATTTTCTGGCGATCAACCACCAAACCCAACGGGGGTTTCCGGGCGAACGTCACCCATCTGATCACCATATCTCCGATCAGAACAATTTCGCGGGAGCTTTCATTATGAATTGGATTGCAGCCATCGCAGGCGGCGTGATCGCAGGAATTTTAGGCGCAGCGGTCTGGGCGGGCATCGCCTACGGCACTGGTTATGAAATCGGTTGGATCGCATGGGGCGTCGGATTCCTCGTGGGCTTTGGCGTCTTGATCGGCGGGAAAATCGGCGTCAACCCGGAACACGTAACCGGTGGAGGTATTGCCGCAGGAGCATTGGCGGTGGTCCTGACTGTCGCGGCTATCCTCGCGGGAAAAATGCTATCCATCGAACTGTATCTGCGCAAAGACATGGCCGTGTATGTCGACGAGTCCATCGCAGAATTGGACACCGGCGATCTGCTTGTGTCCTACGTCGCTGACGAAATCGTCGAACAACGTGAAGCAGATGGCCAGGAAATCGCCTGGCCTGAAAATACCGATCCCGAAGACGATCAATATCAATCCGACTACCCGGCGGACATCTGGCAAGCATCTCAAACCAGATGGGACAACATGTCATCCGATGAGCAAACGGCTTACCGCGATCAGATCGAACAAACGATCCGAGTAAAATACGAAATATTTTACGCCTCGATCCGCTCCAATGCGTTCAAGGATAGTTTCGGTTTCATGGACATCCTGTTTTTCGGCCTGGCAGTATTTTCCGCGTTCAAACTTGCCAGCGCAGAAGTTGACCATGTCGAGGCAATCGATGCTGATACGAGTGGCCAAGCGGATGCCTGATCGCAAAAGCATCCGGTAAGCAAACGGCAAACAAACACAACAATTTAGAAACCTACCCGGTTGATCTTTTTGTCAACACATACTGGCAAGCGCGATCGAGTATTGATATCACATTGAATGGTGTTATCGGGTACGACGTACTCAAAAATGCCAGATAACCTATCTCAAAATTAGAAAAAACCAAGGTCAGGCAATGTAGTCACGCAAAATGCTATCCGATATATACCGGGATGGTGGCATCTACCTTTTATCTCGTGATGGGATTTGCCGTTGCGATTCTGGGTCTTGTTATTTTCGCAACAGGTGTTTATCTCGGTTGGCATTTGCGACGGCGTCTGGAAAAACGCGCACGTTATTATTTCGACCGTGGGCTCACCGCTTCACGCGATACCGAAAAACTCGTCGAGACTGGCACCCCCGCCAATCCGCTGCGTGGCGCCGTGCTTGTCGACGCACAGACAGAACAAGCACACGCTCAGGCACACGCCCATCTGCTTCACAATCGCCACGCAGCTTGACCTCGCACTGTCAGCCACACCTCATACGGCTTGCCTGAATTTCCCACGCATGATTTCTCATTAAAGCGTCTTGCATAATTTCTGGCCTAAATATATTCATGCTGGACTGGTCATTTAAGTGACCAATCCGGATTGCAAAGCGGCCACCAATGACGCAAAGCGCTCTAGCCGCCGTCCTTGAGCGCGGCGTCACCGCCATCACGTCAAGGCGTCATGGTGTCAAGGCGTCAAGGCGTCAGGGCCCCGCGCAACACCAGCGGAAAAATCGTGCGGTAGCCCAGCAATAAAATCACCAGCGACACAATCGTGATCACCGTGCCCGTGCGTATCATCGAACCCACCGGAATACGCCCGGTGGCAAACGCAATCGCGTTCGGCGGTGTTGATACCGGCATCGACATGGCAAACGAACAGGACAAGCCCGCCAACAACGCCAGTTCGATGCGCGTGCTGGCCCCGCCCACGGACAAGGCCATCGCAATCGGAACGATCAGGTTGGCCGCTGCCGTGTTGCTCATAAACGTCGATAGTCCCACCGCGATCACGGCAATCACAATACCGATCACCCAGGCGCCGCCCGGTATGGCGTTGAAATCAATCTCGTTGATCAAGCCGGTCAAACCGGTCGTTTCCATCGCCGCTCCCATCGACAGTCCGCCCCACATCAGTATCAAAATATTCCAGTCAATCGAATCGACATCATGACGATCGAGTACGCCGAACGCCGTGAGCGACGCGGCCACCAACAGCGCCACGCCTGCCGATTTCAATCCGGTCAAATCGCCTGTCATCCACAACACAATCGCCAACAACAAAATCATCGTGGTGATCCAGCCTCGCCACGTAATCGTGGTCGGCCCATCGGCCATTTTCAGATCGAGTTTACGTTTCGGACTATACACGTAATATAAAAATAACCCGATAAACACCAGCAAAACCAGTTCCAACGGCACCGCGAACATCATCCAATCCAGAAAACTCAGGTGCGCATCACCCGAGGCATTGATATTACCAAACGCAATCGCATTCGGCGGGGTCCCGATCGGTGTCCCCACTCCGCCCACATTCGCACCAAACGGCACCGCCAATATCAGGCCGCGCGCGAACCGCGAATCATCGGGCAAACTTTTCAAAACCGGCGCCACGATCGCCAACATCATCGCGGTGGTCGCGGTGTTGCTCATCCACATGGAAAAAAATGCCGTGGTAAACAACACGCCGAAAATCAATTTCATCGGCGACTCGGACAACGGCTTAAGTATTTTCGCAGCGATCGCCAAATCCAGTTTATGTTTAGTCAATGCCGCTGACAGCAGAAATCCACCCATAAACAAAATGATGATCGGCGACCCAAAACTGGATAGGAATGATGTGTATGAAATAGATCCGTCGGGCATCGCCGACATCGCGGGCAACGTTTTGGCCAAACCGCCTACATCCGCTAAAAATAAAATCTGAAAACCCACCACCATCAATGACGTGGCAAACAACGGCAACACCTCGGTCGCCCAGAATATGGCCGCCACCAGAAAAATTGCGATCATGCGCCGCTGCAATTCATTGATCGACGCAGGCAAGATCAAATAAACCACCAACGCGAAAACAGCCGTCGAGCTGATGACCGCCGCGCGATAGATATCTCGCCGATGGCTGACTGTGGTGGGCACGCTATTGGTTTTTGTCGCGTTAGTCATGATGTGATGCGTGGTGTGCAGTGCCGAGTCTGGGTTGGCGTGATTCGTAGCGTTTTTATCGTCATTTTCGTGATATTTTGACCGGCAATCTCATCATCCCATGCTGGCTGGTTCAGTCAAATTCGCACAACTCTCTTAGATGGTTTGATCGCTCTGCCTCATAAAATCCCGAGTATGTCAGGACCCCACCGCCGTGAACAATGTTCCTTTCATCCCCATCGCCCGAAACGTCCGATATCTCGATAACAGACTGTTTTCTTCACATGAGGTCATGGATGACCGCAGAGCTATGCCACGCCCAACCCGATCTTGCCCAACTGCTTCGGCAGAAGCGCTATCAACAGGCCCTTGAGGCGGCTGATCAGCTCGATCAGTCAGCCCGCGATACTCTGGAAATCTCGATTCAGCTCGAATTACGCTACGCTCGGAACATGGTGGCCCTGTCTCGACGTCGGCCAGGCATCTATGCCGCACTGATGAAACTCGACCCATCCGACCGCTACCAACTCGTCGAAGCCAAGCCTCATGCCAACCAGCGATTGCTCACCATCGCTGACACGATCAGTGCCGGCAATCCACTCATACTCAGCCCCAACCATGATCCGACCGGCACCGTTCGCGACATCATGGCCCAGTTGAAACCCAATTACGACTCGGGCATCGGCTTGATCTTTACAGGCATCGGCGATGGCTATCTCCTGAATATCGTCGCGCACCATCCGCCTGATCTGTTTATGGATAAACAGCAGACGATCACGATCATTGAGCCTGACCTCGCGCTGTTGCGCGTCGTGTTGATGATTCACAATTATTCCGGCGTCGAGGGACCGATCGAACAGGCGCGAATGCGTTGGTACGTCGGCCCGGAGTGGGAACAACAACTACACGCAGACGCCCTATCCAACCAACGCTTGGGCCAACGGTCAATGGTGTTGAAAGTCGGCCGAGATAGCGAATCCATGTCACTCGTGGTTTCCGCCGCGCTCGAGGCCATTGAACAACAAAGCAAGGATCATCAAAACACCATCGATCGCTACTATGCCGAGCTACCCAGCGATGAGTTAGCTTCGGTATTTATCGATGATCCCGAAACACGATCGCGACAACCGCGCGTCTTGTTTTTAACCTCGCGTTTTACCACCGTGTTGCAATACGCCGCCCGCGACACCGCCCGGGCATTTGAACAATTGGGTTGGCAAACGGTCGTCCACAAAGAATCATCACGCGATCATGTCGTGACGATTCCGGAATTGCGCAGCTTACTAGCCACGTTTAAGCCCGACCTGGTGTTTCTGCTCGATCACCTGCGTCGCGAAACCGCTCGGTTATTTCCGCCTAACTTGCCCGTCGTGTCATGGTTTCAGGATCACCTCCCGAATTTATGCAATCCCCAGGCCGGCCAATCGATCGGCCTACGCGATTACATCCTGACCTGGGCCGCCCCGCTGTTTACCGATCGATATTGTTACCCAGCCAGGCAATGCATCGACATTCCCATGATGCTCACGCATCCGCCCCAGCGCCCCGAACAGTGGCAAAACGATGGCGATGATCTGGTCTACGTGTCCAACGTCTCCGGCGAACCGGCACGTTTGATTGATGACATTCGATCAAACTGTCCGCCCGAAGCCCGAGCGACATTCGACCAAGCGGCGGCCACCATAATCAAATGCTATGCCGAGGGTGACAGCCTGCCCACGCATTACCACATCCAACAATTAATTGATGAAAGCCAGTCCGCCACGTTATCCCACGAGATACGCGAATGGCTGCTAAGCAAATTCTGGAACCCCATCAACATCGCGCTCTATCGCCAACAAGCCTTGCACTGGATCGCAGACGCGGCTGATGCGATGGGTCGCACCCTGGCGATCTATGGTCAAGGCTGGGAAAATCATCCACGCTTCGCGCCCTACGCACGCGGCGTCATCCAACATGGCCCGAAGCTGGAAAAACTAACACGGGCGACTCGCATTAATTTGAATCTCGAACCCTACGCCTGTTTCACCCATCATCGATTGCTCGACGGCGTGACCGCGGGAGGGTTCTTCATCGTTCGCGATCATCCAACGCATCAGTGGCTGCCGCGCATCACCCGATTTTTAGATACCCATTTCGTGGGCCGACACGATCAAGTGCAATCCATGCACGACGCACGGCGATTAATCGACCCAGTCCATCGCGATGAACTCGAACAAATCATCAGCCAGGCCGCATGCCTGAGTTTTGCCGACGATGCCGATCCAATTCGGCAAACACGCTGCTGGCAGCGATCAGATGCCGCACCACCCGAGCCGGGCGACTCAGTATTGCCACGACTTGATGAGATTAGTTTTACCGATAAAAACAGTTGCCAGGCCTTGCTCGAACGATATCTGGATGACGCCGAATCACGTCGGGCCATCACCGAAGTTCAACGTCTGGCAGTGGAACAACGCCTGACATTCACCGCCAACATGCGCCGGATCACACGGCACATCGGGCGACTGATTCAACATGAAAATACCAGCCCGGTACAAGCCGCGGGCTGAATCGAATTGCTTTGAAAATTGACCGCAATGCACGGAAACGTTTGATGTCTGATTCACCAAAAATTGCAATTGTCACTGGCGGCGCAGGATTCATCGGAAGCCACGTGGCCGAACGTCTGCTTCACGACGGCCATCAGGTGCGCATCATCGACAATCTGGCCAGCGGACGAATGGATAACATCGCGCACCTGATCGATCACCCGCATCTGACATTCGTGCATGCTGATGTCGCTGAAACCGAAACCATTACACCGACATTCGAAAATGCGGACTGGGTGTTTCATCTGGCTGCGCTGGCTGACATTGTCCCATCCATTGATAACCCGCACCGCTATCACCATGCCAATGTCAACGGGACCATCGGCGTCCTCGAAGCCACACGCCGCGCGTCACAACACAAGCCCATCGAGCGATTCATTTATACCGCATCGAGTTCCTGCTACGGCATTCCCGATATTTATCCCACGCCTGAAAATGCACCCATGCGGCCGGCCTATCCGTATGCCCTGACGAAAATGATCGGCGAACAATATGTCATGCACTGGCAACAGGTCTATCACCTGCCTGCGGTGTCCTTGCGATTGTTCAACGTGTACGGACCACGAGCGCGAACCACCGGCACCTACGGCGCGGTGTTCGGCGTGTTCCTGGCCCAAAAACTAGCGGGCAAACCCTACACCATCGTCGGCGATGGAACGCAAACCCGCGACTTCACCTTTGTCACCGATGTCGCTGACGCATTTGTCGCTGCGGCCAATGCCCCCGCGTCAGCAGTCACCGGACAGATTTTCAACGTCGGATCAGGTGATACCTACAGCGTCAATCAGTTGGTCGCACAACTAGGTGGCCCCGTCATTCACATTCCCAAGCGACCCGGTGAACCGGATTGCACGTTTGCCGACACGCACAAAATCAACAACACCCTCGGGTGGCATGCTCCGACTCCCTTCGAAAAAGGCGTCGACATCATGCTCGAACATCTCGACGATTTTCGCGATGCACCAGTGTGGGATGAAAAGAAAATCGAAGTGGCCACCCAGGACTGGTTCAAATACCTGGGCCCGCAATCCAACCCAACTAATTCGTCTAAACAACCCGTATTAATGTGAAAACAAAAACCAATACCAAAACCAAATCGCATCCCATGCAAGCCCTGGGCAAACATCTGGCCGACGCACGACGTGGCAAGAAAGTTGTGCATTGCCATGGCGTGTTTGATCTGTTGCACATCGGGCATATCCGACATCTGGAACAAGCCAAAAAAATGGGTGACCTGTTGGTGGTAACCCTGACGGCTGATGCGTATGTCAACAAAGGGCCCAATCGCCCGGCATTTCCCCAACAGTTGCGGGCCGAAGCACTGGCCGCATTGGACTGCGTGGATTTTGTGGCGATCAATGAAGCGCCCATGGCCATCGAAGCGATCAATGCGGTGCGACCCGATTATTATGTCAAAGGCTCAGACTATCGCGTGGCCAAGGATGATCACACAGGCGGGATTCTCAAGGAACGCGAAGCGGTTGAAGCATTCGGCGGGCGCTTGGTTTTTACCGATGACATCACCTACAGTTCGTCGCGTCTGATCAACCAGCACATGGATATGCTGCCGCCCACGACGCGCAGCTATCTCGATGATTTTGCCACACGCCATCCGATCAAAACCATCATCAACGGCCTGAATTCACTGGCAAAATTAAAAGTGCTGGTGATAGGCGATGCGATCATCGATGAGTATCAATATTGCCAGGCCATCGGCAAATCATCCAAAGAGCCGGTGCTGGCTGTTAAACAAGGCGAATCCGAACAATTCGCCGGGGGTGCGTTGGCCGTGGCCAATCATGTGGCTGGATTCTGTGGCAATGTCGGACTCCTCACCGCGCTGGGCAAACAGAATGATTATGAATCATTCATCCGCGCGCAATTGGCTGGCAATGTGTGGCCCACGTTCTGCCAACGTGATGATGCACCGACCATCGTGAAACGCCGTTTTATTGATCAGTATTTTTTCCAGAAACTGTTCGAGACCTACGACATCAACGACAGCCCGCTGACCGGCGAAGTTCGACAAGTTTTTCTCGAATCCATTGCCCAAATGGCCCCGCAACATGATCTGGTCATCGTGATGGATTTCGGACATGGATTGCTCGACGAAGAAGCCATCGATCTGTTAACCAACCATGCTAAATTTTTAGCGGTCAACGCCCAGTCCAACGCGGGCAACCTGGGATACCACACGATCAGCCTGTATCCACGAGCAGATCTGGTGTGCATTACCGAAAACGAATTACGACTCGATGCCCGCGACCGGCACGGCGACCTCGAACCATTAATCGAACAAGCATCCGCACGCATGGGAGGCGCGGCATTTGCCGTGACACGTGGAGCCCAAGGATGCCTGACCTATTCACAGCGACATGGTTTTGCCCATGTGCCCGCCGTGGCCACCAGCGCGAAGGATCGAGTCGGTGCGGGAGATGCGTTTTTGTCGGTGGCGGCCCCGTGCGTCGCCCGCGGCGCAGCGATGGAAATCGTCGGCTTGGTCGGCAATGCGGCTGGGGCGCAAGCGATTAACACCGTCGGCCATCGCGAATCCGCCGCGCGACCGGCATTGATCAAACAAATTGAGTGTTTGTTGAAATAGTTCGTCGCTATTCACCAAGACATGGCTCGTCACAGAACGGATTGAGAGTTAGAAACGGTATGTCGCAGAAAAATGAAATCAAACGTGTGTTGGTCACCGGCGGTGCGGGCTATGTCGGCGCGGTGTTGGTGCCGAAGTTATTGGATCAGGGCTATGCGGTTCGCGTGATCGACCTGATGTGGTTTGGTGAAGATGTTTTGCCAACCCATGAACGGCTGGATGTGATGAAAGCAGACGTGCGCGATGCAAATGCCGTCGCCAAGGCAGTCGCGGATTGCGATGCGGTGATTCATCTGGCATGTATTTCAAATGATCCGAGTTTTGAACTGGACCCGACACTGGGGCGATCAATAAACCTGGATGCATTTGAGCCGTTGGTGGTTGCCGCACGTGATGCGGGCGTATCACGGTTTATTTATGCTTCGAGTTCCAGCGTGTATGGCATCAGTGATCAACCCAATGTCACCGAAGATCATGCGCTCAATCCCCTGACCGATTACAGTCAGTTCAAAGCGGACTGCGAACAGATTCTGGCTCGCTATCAAGCCGATGATTTCACCACGTTTACATTGCGACCGGCCACCGTGTGCGGTGTTTCGCCACGACAACGGCTGGACCTGACGGTAAACATCCTGACACATCATGCCCTGCAACGCGGAAAAATCACGGTGTTTGGTGGCACGCAGAAACGGCCGAACATTCACATCGCGGACGTGACCGATTTGTATGTACAACTATTGCGTGAACCAGCCGAGCGCATCGCGGGGCGTGTGTTTAACGCGGGCTACCACAATCACACGGTTTCGGAAATTGCGAACATCGTGCGTCAAGTCGTCGCTCGTGATGTTGAGATCGTCACCACGCCCACCGATGACAATCGCTCGTATCACATCTGTTCAGATCGAATCGCCAGGGAGTTGGGGTTTGTGCCCCAGCATTCCATTGAAGATGCGGTTCGCGATCTGATGCAGGCCTTCGAAAACAATCAGATTACGAATGCGGAGACTGACCCGCGTTACTACAACATCAAGGTGATGCAAAACTACCTGACGCAGGAAACGGCAGCATGACCACGCCCGCGCAAGCCGAACAATACGATGCCATCGCGCGTGAACTGCGAGCGCGTGTGGTGCAGATGTCATGCGAATCGAAAGCACCGCATCTGGGGTCATCGTTATCATGCATCGATATTCTGGTGGCAGCGTACTGGGGCGTGTTTTCGATTGATCCGACACAACCCGATGCCGTCGAACGCGACCGCGTGATCTTGAGCAAAGGACACGCGGCGGCGGCGTTGTATGCAACGCTTGCTAAACGCGGTTTTTTCCCGGAAACATGGCTCAACACCTTCGCCGCCGATGGATCGCGATTGCCCGAACAACCTGCCCCACCCGGACGCGACAGTGTGCCAGGGATCGAAGCGGCGACGGGGTCGCTGGGACACGGGCTATCCATTGGAATTGGCATGGCATTGGCGGGTCGCATTAACCAGCGGTCGTATCGCGTGGGTGTGATCCTCAGTGATGGCGAATGCAACGAAGGCTCCGTGTGGGAAGCCGCAATGTTTGCCGCAAGTCAAAAGTTGCATCAATTGGTCGCCGTGGTGGATTTCAACAAATGGCAAGCCACCGGCCGCAGCGAGGATGTGATGCACCTGTCACCGATGGTGGACAAGTGGCGTGCATTCGGTTGGCATACGCATGAAGTGGATGGCCATGATATCGAGGCACTGATCCATGCGATGAATGACACGCATGCCGACAAACCCACGTGCGTGATCGCGCACACGGTCAAAGGCAAAGGCGTGTCGTTTATGGAAGACGATAACAATTGGCATTATCGAATCCCCACAGACCTTGAATTGCGCGACGCGCAAATCGAACTGGGCGTGGCCTAGTCGGACCTATGGTGTTGGGCTGACCCCCAGTTAACCAACAAGCCATTTTGTGTGTGTGGGGGGGCGATTCAGATCGGAACGAAATTATGCGAAATGCATTTGCAAAAACTGTGGTGACGATGGCGGAACAAGACCCGCGCGTGGTATTGCTGTCGGCGGATATTGGCAATCGTTTATTTGACGACTACAAATCAAAATTCCCGGATCGCTTTTTCAATGCCGGGGTGGCTGAGTCGAACATGATATCGATGGCCGCAGGGCTGGCGATGAACGGCATGCGGCCGATCTGTTACACGATCACGCCGTTTATCACAGCCCGATGTCTGGAACAGATTCGGGTTGACGTGTGCTACCACGAACAGCCGGTGATCATTGTGGGATGCGGAGCCGGTCTCTCGTATGCCAGCCTAGGCGCGACGCATCATTCGTGCGAAGACATTGCGATGTTGCGCTGTCTGCCCAGGATGAATGTGGTGTGCCCGGGTGATGCGCATGAAGTGGCTGCGGCGATTCCTGCGGCGTTGGCTGTGAATCAGCCTGTGTATTTACGCATAGGCAAAAAAGGCGAGCCACTCGTGCATGCGTCTGTTCCGCCGTTAGAAATCGGGCGGGCGTTGATTGTTCGGCCCGGGCGTGACGTGTGCTTAATCTCAACGGGCAACATGTTGCCGGTCGCCGATGAGGTGAGTGTGATCATGCGCCAGCGTGGGGTGTCGGTGCAAGTGGTCAGTTGCCACACGATCAAACCGTTGGACCAGACGATGTTGCACGATGCGTTTAGCCGATTCGGCTTGGTGGTCACGGTGGAAGAACATTCGCTGATTGGCGGACTGGGTAGCGCGATCGCGGAATGGTCCGCGGATCATCCGCATCCCTCGGTCCGATTGTTGCGACTGGGGACGGACGATGCATTTGTACATGGCGTAGGTTCGCAAGCATCCGCTCGAGAAAAACAAGGGTTAACGGCCGAGGCGATTGTGACACGACTGGAACAGACCCGAATCACGGTGGCGCGTTGGCCACGAAATAAACGAGCGAGCGCATGAAAACCATGGCGGCAGTTTTGGTTGAATTGAATCGTCCGCTGGAAATCGCGGACTTGGAAATCGATGCGCCGGGTGCGGGCCAAGTGTTGGTTGAACTATCACATAGCGGAGTTTGTCACACGCAATTGCTCGAAGCGCGCGGACGGCGTGGTGTGGATCGATTCTTGCCGCACTGCTTAGGCCACGAAGGCAGCGGCGTGGTGATTGATACGGGCGAACATGTGACGAAGGTAAAACCAGGCGACCGTGTGGTGTTGTCATGGATCAAAGGCCAAGGCGCTGATGTGCCGGGCGTAACATATCGCTGGGGATCGCGACAAGTCTCGGTGAATGCCGGTGGTGTCACGACGTTTAACCGACACGCGTTGGTCAGCGAAAATCGCCTGACGGTCGCACCGGAAACGATGTCGTCAGCCATGGCCGCGCTATTGGGATGTGCCGCGCCGACGGGCGTGGGTGCGGCGCTCAATACTGGCCAAGCCAAGCCGGGCGAAAGTGCGATCGTGTTTGGATGCGGAGGCGTAGGTTTGTGTGCCGTCGCGGGCGCCGCCGCAGGAGGATGCGAGATCGTTGTCGCGGTGGACCCCATTGCGAGCAAACGAACGATTGCCTTGCAAATGGGTGCCACGCATGCGATCGCTCCCGACGAACTGGCAAGCACACAAGAACAAACGAACACCGCCGCGGGATTTGATCTGGCCATCGAAGCGACAGGCTTGCCGCGCGTGATGCGCCAAGCCTTTGAAATCGTGAAACCGCGCGTGGGGCGGGCGGTGATTATTGGTAACGCCGCGCACGGGGCCATGTTGGAAATCGACCCACACCATTTCAATCAAGGCAAACGGTTGCTCGGCACATGGGGAGGCGATAGCGATCCCGATCGCGATCAGCCACGCTTTTCGAAACTGTGTCACGCTGGAAAATTACGCCTCGATCCACTGATCGAGCAAACCTACCCATTGGAACAGATCAATCAGGCCCTGGACGATCTGGAAACAGGAAAAGCATTACGGCCATTGATCGTGATGAATCCGAACTGATCATGATTGCATTTGATTTTGACAATACGATTGCGTGTTACGACGGCATGTTTCATCGCCTCGCGGTGGCACGTGGGTGGATCGATGGTGATGTAGCCACCGACAAACAAGCCGTTCGCGATGCGATGCGTGCATCAGGACAAGAGGATGCCTGGACCGCGATGCAGGGTGAAATTTATGGCCCGCACATGATGGAAGCGCAACCCTATCCTGGCGCAGTGGCATTGATGCACGCGTTCGATCGTCGGGAGATCGCCACCGCCATCGTGAGTCATAAAACCAAACATCCCTATCGAGGCCCGCAACATAATCTGCACGACGCAGCGATGCAGTGGCTGGTACATCACGAACTCCATCAGCGCCCGATTTATTTTGAACCAACAAAACAAGCCAAAATCGAGCGCATCGCCACGATCGGCGCAGAAGCATTCCTCGACGATCTGCCTGAATTGTTGCTGGATGATTCTTTTCCAAAGCATGTGACGCGTTATCTGTTTGATCCGAATAATCAATGCGATGACAACGCGCAATACATACGGATTCAACACTGGGATGCGTTGCTCGACATCTTCAACAAGGGGGCCGCATGAGCGTGACCCTGAACATCGATGCCGCGTTGGGCCGACCGGTGCGACACTTGTTATCCGCAGTGGGTTTTGAGGATGGCATTGCCTTGCAACCCCTCGATGGTGGGCAAAACAACCGCGTGTATCGTGTCAGCGATGTGGCGCACGGGCCCGATCAACGCAGGGCCTGTGCGGTGTTGAAACTCTATTACCATGATGCCGATGACACGCGTGATCGCATGGGGGCGGAAATTGCATTCACCCGATTTGCGGCGCAGCACGGCATTGATGTCGTAGCAAAGCCATTAGCCATTGATCATGAACAGCACGTGGCGATTTATGATTTTATTGACGGCCGAAAGGTGGCCGCTCATGAGATCGATAAAAACCTGATCGGGCAATGCCTGGATTTTCTGTCAGCATTACAACACGCGCGGCAACATGCGGAACATATCAATCAGGGTTCAGAGGCATGCATGAGCATGGCCGATCACATGGCCACGGTGGAACGACGGGTGTCACGACTCGAGCACGAAGCCACGGATGCAATCGTGGGGAAATTTGTGGCCGAAGCGCTACGGCCACGTTGGGATACCATCCAGTCTACCCTGAAAACATCATCATCAATGATTCGCCCTTGTCTATCGCCGTCGGATTTTGGTTTTCACAATGCGTTACAAACAAAAGACGGACGTTTGCGTTTTATTGATTTTGAATATGCGGGCTGGGATGATCCAGCCAAACTGGTGAATGATTTTTTCTGCCAGCCGAAAATCGCGGTGCCGAATACCTATCGTGAGATGTTCATTGACCGGGTCGCCAAGATGCATACGGATGACGCGAAAGAACGCGAACAACTGCGGCAACGCATTGCGATTCTGGAGCCGGTCTATGTCATCAAATGGTGCTGCATCGTTCTCAATGCGTTTGTGCCAACGTTCGCCACACGACGACGGTTTGCCGAATCATCACAGCAACCCGCACCCACTATCACGGATGGCCTGCTAAACACGGCCAGGGAATTATGCCGGAGTCTGGACCCATGACCCCATCATCTTCACCAACACCGCCGCCCGCCTCGAAGGCCAACGCCAGCGCAACGCCTGCGATCAAACCCGTGCGAATCACCGCTCCGCCGGTTCGTGTGCCTGCGGAACATGCTCAGTTGTTACGCGCCCATCTGACCGCGGCCGGACAAATCCTGGGATTGGGCGATCGCAAACGAGTGTGTATTGAATTTACCGTCGACACACGAATAAGTGGCCCTTCGATCTTGCTCAACACATTGCCCAAATCAGGCAGCGTCTATTTGCTTAGCACATTAATGCATGGCCTGGGATTAGATCGGGATCGCATCAGTGGCGGTTATTTTCCCGATGATTTAATCATTCGTGATCTGGTCGAATCATTCACCGAAAGCCCCGGCGTCGCGCAAGAACATTTGCCCGCGCGTCGTCTCAATCTTGTGCAACTCAACAACAGAGTCGACCGAATGCTCGTCCATGTGCGCGATCCCCGGCAAGCCACCCTGTCGTGGACACACCACATCAACAAACTAAATTCCAAAAACGATTTGTATGCGTTATCAGTGGTGATGCCTACCTTACCTGAGGATTATTTTGATCGTGATCTTTCTCAACAAATTGAATGGCAGATCGAACATCATTTGCCTTTGCTGGTGAAATGGATTGAAGGCTGGCTCAAAGCGGATCAAGACGCGACCTTTAAACCTAAAATCAAATTTACACGCTACAAAGATTTTCACCGCAACGAACTGGAATTCATTGCAAGCATCCTCGATTTTTATGGCATTGCTCACCAGGATTTCCAGCATCATGGACAATCCCCCAAACAAGGCGACGCTCACTATCGACAGGGAAGAACCGACGAATGGCGTCAGGTGTTTTCTGCTGATCAAATCATCAAGGCCAATGCAGTGGTGCCCGATGCGTTGCTGGAACGTTTTGGATGGGAGCGATGAAGGCCATGGATAAGACGGTCGTCGTGTTGGGCGCCAATTCATTTTCGGGGCAGGATTTTGTGGACCTGCTGTTGGATCAAGGCTCGTATCGCGTGATTGGGATCAGCCGATCGCCCGAGCGGTCGCCGATGTTTTTGCAATATCGACGACGCAAAAACCTATCGGCTTATACCTATCACCAGTTGGATTTCAATCATGATATGCCTGCGATCCTGGCATTGATGGACCGGGAAAGGCCTGCGTACATCGTGAATTTCGCGGCACAGAGCGAAGTCGCGCCGAGTTGGGATCACCCGGAACATTGGTTCGAAACGAACACCGTGGCCTTGGCGAAAATGGTGAATCACTGGCGACAATGCGATTACATCGAACGCTATTTGCATGTGTCGTCACCCGAAGCCTATGGCAGTTGTGTGGGCCGAGTGACTGAAACGTCGCCGTTGAATCCGAGCACACCGTATGCTGCTTCGAAAGCGGCGGCCGACATGTTATTGGATACCTATCGCCGTCAGTATGATTTTCCATTGTTGACGGTTCGAGCGACGAACGTGTACGGCGCGGGCCAACAGCTATTCAAAATCATTCCTCGTTCTGCGATCTACTTGAAAATGCAACGGACCATTCAATTGCACGGTGGCGGGCATGCGGTTAAATCGTACATCCACATTCGCGATGTTTCGCGAGGCGAGTTGGCTATCCTGGAGCGCGGCCGTATCGGCGAACTGTATCATCTGTCGCCGGATCAGGGTGTGGCTGTGCGCGATGTGGTGAATATGATCTGCGAAGCAGCGGGCGTATCATTCGACGTGGCCGTTGAAAGTGTGGCCGAACGTCCCGGCCAGGATGCGGCGTATGTGATCGACTCACGCAAAGCACGCGGTGAACTGGGATGGATGCCCACGATAACCATGCAGGATGGTTTGGGCGAAGTGGTCGCGTGGGTGCAATCGAACTGGGAAGAAATTCAGCAATGCTCTTTAACATACGACCACAAGGCTTAATCGGAATTGCATTTGATGACTGAGATCGACTTCATTACGAGCCTGCATACCTCGACCCAGCGTGACTATTTAGCACGCGTCAACGCGCATGATAAAGCGGCATGTTCAGAAATCGCCTGCCAGTTCGGCGAAGAATACTGGGATGGCCCGCGACACCTCGGGTACGGCGGCTATCGCTATGACGGCCGATGGCGATCGGTGGCCCAGGCCATGGTGGACCATTACGCTTTGCCTGATGATGCGAAAATTTTAGATGTGGGATGCGGCAAGGGTTTTTTACTGTATGAATTTACCCAGGTGTTGCCCGACTGTACCGTGACGGGATTGGATGTGTCGGATTATGCCATTGCCCATGCCAAGCCGGAAATACAATCAGCCATCACGCCCGGCCATGCCAACACATTGCCCTACCCTGACGATCATTTTGATCTGGTGTATTCGATCAATGCGTTGCACAATCTGCTGCTGCCCGATCTGTTTTCCGCGGTACACGAAATGCAGCGTGTCAGTCATCGGGCCAAACATATTGTGGTCGAAGCCTATCGCAACGAGCGTGAAAAAATGAATCTGATGTACTGGCAATTAACCTGCCGAGCATTTCACACGCCCGACGAATGGCGATGGTTGTACGAACAATGCGGCTATGATGGGGATTATTCGTTTATCTATTTTGAATAGCAATTACGAGCGACACACGCACCAATGCCTGACCACGAACCTACTACCAAAGAACCACAATACCAACGCTGCGTCGAGTTGCGCGATCGCGATGGGTTAACGCCCTTGGGATTAATGAGCAATCAAACGTGGCACGACGATCCCAAGCGATTGATCTACGTGTTGAGCCGTTACAAATTCGTGGCCAAAATGTTGGCTGGCAAACAGCGGGTTTTGGAAGTGGGTTGTGCTGATGCGTTTGGCACAAGGGTGGTCCAACAACATGTTGATCATGTGACAGCGATCGATTTTGATGCGCTGTTTGTGGAGGATGTTAAAAAGCGCATGCACCCGGACTGGGCAATTGATGTGCGTGTGCATGATATGTTGGGCGGTCCCGTGATGGATGCGGCCAACGATGGTACGCAAAAGCAATTTGATGCGGCCTATAGCCTGGATGTGATCGAGCATATCAAACCCGAAAACGAAGTCGCCTTTGTCGCGAACATAGCCGCTTCATTACACGAAGATGGCGTGCTGATTCTGGGATCACCTTCGATTCATTCGCAACCACACGCTTCCCCAGCGAGCAAGGCGGGCCACATCAATTGCAAGGATCAACCGCAATTGCGTGCCCTGATGGAAACGGCATTTCGTAACGTGTTTATGTTTTCGATGAATGACGAAGTGTTGCATACAGGCTTCGGGCCGATGTCGCACTATCTTTTGGCGATGGGCTGTGGCAAACGATAACCCACTCCATGAAACTGGCATGCCGGAGGTCATGATCATCGGTGGCGATGGATTGCTCGGCACTGCCATGGCCATGCGATGCGATGACCTTGGGTTGTCATTTGTGCAAACATCGCGACGCAAGGGGAACACGTTACATTTTGATTTGCGCCATCCGAATAACAATTTGCCAAACGCGAAATTGGTTTATCTTTTTGCCGGGGTGACTTCTATCCAAGCTTGCGATGATGATCCAACCGCGACGCATGCGATCAATGTACAAGGCATCGCATCGGTCGCGAAACAGTATGTCGAACGCGGTAGCCATGTGATTTTTCCATCAACCAGCCTGGTGTTTGACGGCACACACAGAACGCCGGGAATCGATCACCCCATTCGGCCGCGCACGACATATGGTAAACAAAAAGCAGAGGCAGAACGGCAACTGATGACAATCGGCCATTCCGGTCCAGGCTCGGTGTCGATCGTGCGATTAAGTAAAGTTTTGACGCAACAGGTCAGCCTAATCGAACAATGGCGTAAACAGTTGCATGCGGGACAAACGATCAAGGCGTATCGCGATCGATACGTCGCACCGTTGCCCTGTGCCCAAGCGATTGATGCGTTACTGAATATTGGTTTGAATCAGAAGCCAGGCATCTATCACCTGTCCGGCCCCGCGGGTTGCACGTATGCGGATCTGGCTGTCGCGATTGCCAAGGCAATGGGCGTTGATGAAAAAATGATTCGCAGTGTCGATTGCAAAAATGCGTTACCCGCCGTGGGCTACACCGCGCTGGGCGATTGCACCCAGACTAACCATGAGTCGACAGGCACAGCCCCCCCACACCCCCCACATCTCCCCCATCCCCCCCGTCTCCCCCGTCCCTCAGCCGTCACGCTGGCCGGGATCGCGAAAGCGCTGGCCTGCCCGGTCTAAACCAATCTGCAATGGAGAATTGACGGTCGGCGAACAAACCGCGATCGCCTGAGGCATGGAATCGATACAATACGAACTACTCGGCGTTTTATTTCCAGGAGGCCGATCATGGCCACCGTATCACCGAACCTGAATTCCAAACCCACACCGACCAAAGCTATCACGTCTATCACGCCCTCGCCGCATGGGCCGTTCACACTTGATCCAACGATTGAAAACCCGCTGCGCCGCGCCTTATTTACCGCCAGCAAACCGATGATCAATCAGACGTTGGCCTTGCATCAACTCAACGGCATTTATCACGCCATTCAAGCAAGCCCCGGCGATGGTTCGTTTTGCGCCAAAGCACTGGACACATTGAACGTGTCGTTTCGTGTGCCAACAGAACAATTAGCACGCATTCCAAAAACCGGACCACTGGTGATCGTCGCGAATCACCCCTTCGGAGGTTTGGAAGGTTTGATCCTACCTACGCTGCTGGAAAAGATTCGGCCCGACGCCAAACTGTTGGCCAATTACATGCTCAACATGATTCCGGATTTGCGCGATCAAATGTTTTTCGTCGATCCGTTCGGCGGCTCCGAGGCAGCGCGACGCAACCTCTCATCGGTACGCTCCGCGATCCATCATGTTCGCAATGGTGGCGTTCTCGGCGTGTTTCCTGCAGGGGCAGTATCGCATCTGCACGTACGGCAGCGATCGATCTGCGACCCGCCCTGGAACGACACGATTGCACGCATCGTGATTAAAACCGGTGCACCAGTAGTGCCTGTTTTTTTCGAAGGGCGAAACAGTGATCTATTCCAGATCATGGGCATGATTCATCCGCGTTTGCGCACCATGATGCTGCCTCGCGAATTGCTAAAAAAACAACACAGCCATGTCTCATTGCGAATTGGTTCACCCATTGCACCCGCACGCCTGAAAAACCTGAGCGGTGCTGCCGCGATGACGGATTACCTGCGCGTTCGCACGTACTTGTTAAAAAGCGCAGAATCACCATCGGCATCACCTGCTTCTTCAACAACAAACGAAACGCACGATGCCACCGATACGGCGATACCCGATTCGAAAAAGAACAAGCATGCTCGCAAACTCGCCCGGCATGAATTGCCCGTGATTGATCCGGTGCCGGTGGAAAAATTACGACACGATATAGACGCATTGCCCGCGGAACAGACGCTGTTACATGCGGGTGATCGCGTGGTGATGTTTGGTCGCGCCCCGCAATTGCCGCACATCTTGCGGGAAATCGGTCGGCTGCGGGAACTGAGTTTTCGACTGGTTGGCGAAGGAACTGGTCAGGCCTTAGACCTAGACATTTTTGATCAGACCTACCTTCAACTGTTTGTGTGGGATCGTCATTGCGAGCAAATCATCGGAGCCTATCGCCTGGGACCGACCGATGAAATTTTGCCGATCGCTGGCAAACGCGGGCTATACACCTCGACCTTATTTCGATTCAAAACCAAACTGCTGGAACAGATCGGCCCCGCTTTGGAAATGGGACGATCGTTTGTTCATCCGGATCACCAAAAAAGTTTTGCACCTTTGCTATTGCTATGGAAAGGCATCGGCCATTTCGTGGCGCGCTATCCACGCTATCGAAAACTATTCGGCCCCGTCAGCATTTCCAATCAATACAGTTCCGTTTCCAAGCAATTACTGTTGGCTTTTTTACGCATGAATCGTTACCTACCCGATCTGGGAAAATTGCTGCGTCCTAAAAACCCGCCGCGTTTTCGCAGTGAACAGCAAATCGGCCACAAGCAAGCTAATGTCGTCGTCGGAAGTATCGACGAGGTGAATGAATTACTGGCTGATCTGGAATCCGATGGCAAAATGATGCCGGTGTTGTTGCGACAATATTTGAAGCTCAACGCCCGGGTGCTGGGTTTTAATATCGATCCGGATTTTGGCGATGTGTTGGATGGCCTGGTTTTGGTCGACCTGACCACCGTTGATCGCAAGGTGCTGACGCGCTACATGGGCGTCGACAATACCGCTGCGTTTTACGATTACCACGGCGTGAATCCGCGATAGTTTTTCGAAGCCAATCACCTCAAGCTCATGCGCATCATTTCAATCGGAAATCGGATTGATCTGGCGATCACGATAATAGCTGCGCAGCAATTGCAACAACGACCACACACCGATCGGCTTGGCACCTTGAGCACGACACATCGCCCCAATGCGATAGAGCAAACGCCACTGGGCAAACAACACGCGATAAGACCAGAACAACGACCGCCCCGGATCATAGATGTTCGTCGATTCAGAAGTCACGCCATTGAGTTCGACAATGCGAATTTTTTCACCGCGACGCAGCGATGCGGGATCGGTGTAGCGAATATCGAATCGGCCGATGTTAAAGCCATCAAACTTCGCCACTGCCCGATCGAGTGCCCGAATCATTTCCGGGGAAATCAAATGCGATCCGTTACGAAATAGCGCCCCCTGACAATGATTACCTGCCACTGCCAGCATCATCGTTTGATTTTTCGCCAGGACCGTATTCAGGCTATCGGCGTAACGTGTCGTAAAAACATTCGCCTGCATACGCAGTCGCGGGTCCTGCCAGATTAGTTGTTCCACTGTTCGCCGACCGTCGCCGATGACTTGGGGGAACCGTTTATCCGTTACCGAAAATATTCGGCTTTTATGCGTCTGCGGATCACGCCAATAGAAAACGCCACATTCATAGGGCCCGACATCATACGGCTGCACCAACACGTCAAACCTGGCCTGCGATAAATATGCGCGGGCCTGATGGTCATCCTCAACTTTTTTCAAACCAAAGCCGCGCTGCGCGCAGTTAGGTTTCACAATCAATGGGTACGACCAAGCACGCTCCTGCATGAGCGCCTGCAACCGATCCATCGACAATTCATCTTTGCTCAACAGCGCGCTGGGCACGACCATGTCGCGCGCCAGCTTCATCAGGATGTCATGCTTGGATTCGCCAACGACCCCACCGTTGGGAATACCCGGGTTGCCTGCAGTCCAAACCGTAATGCCACGATATCGCAGCGATAACCAAACCAGATACGGCACCAACGGCGTATAAAACACAACCGGCGGCCAAAACTCCGGCTGCCATATTTTTGATAGCCGCACCCATAATTCCAATCGGCCACGTTGCGTGAACAATCGCTCAATCACTTGCAAACCGAACAACAGCAACAGGGCGGCCGCCACCAATGCCAACCATTCAACACCCAATATTTTTTCCAACGGCCCCACGATTCGGGCACCAAACATAGACACCAATCCTAGAATCACCGGCACCCAAATCATCACGGCCAACAAAGTCCACACAAAAAACCGAACAGGATTTTTACCGAACATGCCCACCGCCAGATACAACGGCAAGCGTGTGCCAGGAATAAAACGGCTGGCCACCACCGCCAACCAGCCGCGTTGATCGAACCATTCGCCAAACCGATTTAATCGCGCCATCGGCATGCGTTTAGCCACCCAAGGCCGATTGAGAAAGCGCTTTAATCCAAAACGCCCCAACATCCACAACAGTAAATCCCCGAGATAAATCCCGATAAAACAACCCACTCCACCGACCAGCCAATGCATTTCGCCGCGTGCGATTAACATACCCACGGCAATACAGGCCAAATCCTCAAGCACAAACGTGCCTGCGACAATCAACCCAATCACCACCACCGGATGCATCCCCGATTCAATATGCAAATCCATCGGCATCAGGTCGTGATCAATCGGCTCTGCCGTTTCAACGGCCCCCATCACGTAGGATGTTCCCATGCCATCCCCGCCGAACAGCACCCACATCACCAAAATCACCAGGCCAATCCACACCATGACCTTCCGGTGATCCTCTATCGCATAACGTGTTGATGCCATGCTTTTCATCTGTTTCATTCGTTTCTTCCGTGACTAACTTTTACAAATGCCGGATCGATTGGCAATTCATAAACCATCGGATCGCGTGCCACATCAGGCGCGTTGTTGTAATACGTCATGCGCATGCGGTTGGCCAATCGTTCCACAACCGTCATGCTAACCGTACGAGCATCATCGCGACGCATGCACACACTCAGGTGCGGTCGATCGGGCCAACGATGGCGATGAAATGAATCCTGCGTTGCGACTAATTCATCAGGGGTGAAATCGTGATGGCGAATCATCTGATCAAACAACGCGCGGCGCGGCAGCTCCACATGATGATCGCCCAGGCCTGATGAAGTGAACATGCGCGGGCCGTCAGCCAACTGTGATGGCTCGATGGTCAAGCGTTGGCCATCCCAGCGCACATGTCCGACATGCCGATCGTTCACCAACACCAAAGTGAACGGAGCATAGATCGACGTGTCGAAACTATCGACATCAGCCAGAGCATCGTCCACCGACGCATGGGCCATTAAACGCGGAATGATTCCACCGCGCGATTGCAGGGCTGCTCCGGATTCTGATGCGTCCGAAGAATTGGGCGAATCGGAAGGCGCATGAGATGAATAAGGGGGCGTGGGAGGGTTCAGGTTTAATAAGGTAATCGCGAGGCCCGCATCGTTCATGGCCACCCATGTGCCATCCGATATCGGATCGATGGGCATGACCGCTTGCCGATCACCGCAAGTCCGCATCGTCGGCGGTTTGGCCACCGCACGACTGTGCCGTTCATCACGATTCGTCACCAATCGCCACCCCCCCACATTTCCCCCCACATTCCCCCACGCATTTCCCCACACACTCCCTCCAGCACGCTCCTCCGCACACTCACCCGCACGCTCACCGGCGATTCCTACCGCATCATTAACTCGCGCAACCGCACCATTGTCGGCAACCGATTCGAATGACAAAATGGTGGCCGTACACATGAATGTTTGATTTAACCGTTACCCGGAATCGTTGAGTGAAACGGCTAGCCGACTGGCCTGACTAACCTAATCAAATCCGACTGCTCCGACTGATCACATCAGCCGGACTGTTCCGACAAATGTGCCACTGTTGATGGTGCATAACCAAACCACGTCGGCACCTGGCCACCATGGGCTCGCACCATCGCACCGATCATCGCATTGTGGTGAATCGTGTGGCTAAGCACGAACACCAGTTCGCGTCCTAATGTTGAACGCAAGCGGGCCGACTGACCATCGCCGGTCAACATCATCTCCACCGTAACCGGATGATGAGCGGGCAGCCCACGACGTTCCATCAACGCGACGGATAATTCACGGATGCATTGTAGCGCAGCTTGGCCATCTGTTTCGATGGTGGTCCCGCGTTGTCGATGGTCGTAATTCAAAACGCGCTGATTGCCATCTGTATTTTCATCAACCGCACCAATCCCGTCGACCAACACCTGCACATGATCCAGGCAATGCCTTACATGCCCACCGATGGAACCTTGAAACGGGCCAGCTGGCATCGCAGCATAGACGCCCTCTTCCAACGATTCGATGACATGGGCCAACTGTTCGATCACCACACGCAACGGCGCGAACACATCGGCGTGGGGCAGATTTGATATTTGATCGTCAACAGTTATCGCCACAACTCGGCTCCGGTAGACCGCAGTATTGATTTGAATACATCAAGCTGGCATTTTAGACGATCAAGCCGCTCACGTCATACGGCCTTACCTGGTGTCTGATGATAAAACCAGCGGGATTCCTTGCCGGTCAATTTGCTGAATAATTTGCAGGACATGTTGCGAGACACGGCAAGACACAGTGAGATGCGAGGCACGCTTCATTCCGCGTTGGGTTCATCCGAAAACAGATCGCCCAGTCGCTCCAATATCCACCGGGCGAAATCCGTTTTTTGCATCACGCCCGGGGCCATGCGCAATCCTGTGGCGGTCAACCAAACCGGCGTGATCGTTTCCGCATTCATCGTCGCCAGCGGATTGGCCACGATCGCATCCACACCTTTGCGTTGCATTTTTTCCAACGCTCGCGTTTCCAACGTCGCGGCCTCCTCCAGCGCAAATGCCACCACACGCTGATCCGCACGCTTGCCCCCCCCACTTGGATTCCCGCTACTTTGGTCCCCCCCACACTGGTCCTCCCCACCCTGGTCCCCCGCCCGCTTCTCGCCGCGTACCAGCTCGGCCACCAGGTCCGGCGTCGGCACCAATGTCAACGTCATCGATCCATCGGCAGCGCGTGGCAATTTGCCCACTACCGTTTCAGTCGGCCGATAGTCCGCCACCGCCGCGGCCATGATCAACGCATCGGCATGTACAAAAGTCTCGTTCAATAATTGCTGCAACTGCGCCGTCGTTTCAAAACGATGAATCGTGACCCCGTCAATCGCAGGCACCGCGCATGGGCCCAACAGCAATGTCACGTCATGCCCCGCATCGCAAGCGGCCTGGGCCAATGCAGCGCCCATTCGACCACTCGATCGATTGCCGATGAATCGAACCGCATCGATCGGCTCGCGCGTTGGTCCTGCCGTGATTAATAATCGCATAGAAAAATTCTGGTTACGATCTGGTTACTAATTGATTGATACGTTCTGACAAACCACCAACCGACGAACACTCACAGTTATTTCAACTGGCTCTATCACTTCGAAAAATTACCCCACCTCCAACGGGTTGGCTCCAATCGTGACCGCGGTGATATTCTCAGGTCGATGTGAGGCCACATAGTCACGCAAGTCATCCAACCCAATCGCATCCACGCGTTCGGCTAATTCTTCTAACGTGCGCGGCCGACCAAACACATATTGATCTGACGCAATCGCCGACGCTCGCGCCTGGGTCGATTCGCCCGACCGCACCAACCGCGACTTCATCCCGACAATGGCCCGGTCGAATTCGTCCTGATCAATCCCATCCGCCAGGCGACGCAATTCACCGGTCAACACGTCATAGGTTTCCTGCGCGCGGGGCGTGGTCGTTCCAGCATAGGCCATCACCATGCCCCAGTCGCGATCGCCACCGTAACTGGCAAAGACTGAATAACACAACCCGCGTTTCTCGCGTACTTCGGTAAACAGTCGGCCACTCATGCCGCCGGACAACACCGCTACTGCCGCACGTTGCAAATCGCTGCGAGGATCATTTTCGGCCACCGATTCATAGGCCACCGCGATATGCACTTGCGCGCTCGATGCGTTTTCATGGAAATAGCCGCGCGGTGGTTGTCCGCTCAATGTCGCAGGCGCGCGAGCACCGGTCCATTCTCCCAATTGCTTTTGCACCTGATCGCGTAGTTTGGGCCAATCGAACTGACCGGCAAAACTCAATATCGCACCATCAGGCACAAACGTATCCCGCCAGTATTGGCGCAGGTCATCAATCGTGATGATTTCCAGATGCTCACGCAATCCATATCGCGAGCGTCCCATCGGTGCGGATAAATGCTGAGCCAACAACCGCTCCATCACTTTGCCTTGTGGCTCATCTTCCAGAGCATCCAAATCCTGCAATGCCAACTGCCGGCTCGGCTCGAGCAACTGAGCTTCTAAACGCGGCCGCAACACCATGTCGTACAACAACGGCATCGCTGCTTCAAAACGCGCGGCCAGCATCACGGCTGACAAGGTCATGTGTCGGCCTCGCACACCGGTTCCACGATCGACGCCCAATTGGTCCAGCGCATTGCAATGAGCCTTGGCATCGAGATCGCCCGCGCCTCGGCAAATCATTTCCGCGCCAAGCGTGGCCACCCCTTGTAGTGATTCAGGTTGTTGCGATGTCCCCGCGGGCAAACGCAGTTCCATCGCCACCGATTGGGCCGACGCGATCGGCTGGGCCACCAGCCATAGGCCGTTGTCCAGTTGTTCGCTGTAAATCGCAGATTCAGTCATTTCGGTCATAGATTCGGTCATGGATTCGGTCATGGATGATGATGGCGTAATTGTCATCGCGGCATTGTACCGCTTTCGCACGATTCATCATGCCACGCCCGTTTGTCGATGCCGTTGCGACGAATCATCGTCCTGCTCGTCAAACCGACAGGTATTGCGTCCATGCTCTTTGGCACGATATAGCGCGTTGTCGGCTAATTGGACCAACTGCTCCGGCGAAAGCCGACGATGGGAAGATGCCGACGCGCCGCCCAGACTGATCGTTACAGGCTGAGATCGCACCATGGTGGACAATTCTTCGTCATGCACGATGAAATCGTATACACGATGGCCTGCCTGACAAATTTTCGAACCGCTGGTTTCGGTCATCAGGACCACAAACTCATCGCCACCATATCGACATGGCAAATCCGTATTACGGCAGGATTCAAGCAACACCGTTCCAATGCGCTGGATCACGCGATCGCCCATCGGATGGCCATGGTTGTCATTGATCTGCTTGAAACGATCGACATCAAACAACAACAATCCTACCGGCCGACCGTACCGCGCACACGCAGCCAGTTCAGCCTTGATACGCCGATCAAAAAACCGACGGTTATGCAAGCCGGTCAACCCATCAATTTCCGCTTCGGTGGTGAGCAAGTCCAACAACTTTTTGGTTCGCAAACCGGCGGTCACGCGCGCGCGTAATTCCACCGGCTCAAACGGCTTGGTGATGTAGTCAACCGCACCCATATCCAGCCCCGTCACCTTGTCATCACGATCATCCGCGCCGGTTAAAAAAATCACCGGGATGTTGAATGTCTCCTGGCAATCCTTTAACGCTTTGATAACTTCAAACCCATTCATGTCGGGCATGTTGACATCCAGCAGGATCAAGTCCGGCTGCATCTGGCTTGCCATTTCTATACCTTGTATGCCGTTATACGCACTGATCGAATCTATGCCGAAATCGTTGAGGCGTGCGCGGATCAACGGATGGATCGACTCACTGTCGTCAATGATTAGTAGTCGTTGTGTCGTCGCCATCGCATTCATCTCACATGCCCCAATTTGCGATACGCGCGGGCCCTCGCCCCCAAGCATCTCTATTTATTCCAAATCGTCATGTCGCCTTATGCCGCCTCTTGTTTTGCGGTCAATTTAATCTCATCGTTCATGCCTTCGAAACAACACGTATTGCGTCCGCTTTCTTTCGCACGGTATAACGCCTGATCCGCTGACGTGATTAGTGCTTCAACCTCTGGATGACTCAATTCGCTGGTGGATCCGCCGCCCAGACTGATCGTCACGGGTTGGTCTTCCATCACGGTGCTCAATTCGCCATCCTGTACGATCGCTTCATAAATGCGACGCCCTGCATGCGCCACCTGTTTCACTGATGTTTCCGGCATCAGCACCACATATTCATCCCCGCCGAACCGACAGGCCACATCAGTGTTCCGTGTGGCGACCCGTAAAATTTTTCCAATTCGTTGAATGACACGATCACCCATTGGGTGCCCGTGATTGTCATTGATCGACTTGAATCGGTCCACATCAAACAATACCAATCCCACATGCCGACCGTCACGCACACACGCATCGATCTCCGCCTTGATCCGTTTATCAAAATGACGGCGATTGTGTAATCCTGTTAGCCCATCGATCTCCGCTTCATTGGTTAGCAAGTCCATCAATTCTTTGGTACGCAGTGACGCACTGACGCGAGCTCGTAATTCTGCCGCGACAAATGGTTTGATCACATAGTCCACCGCCCCTAATTCCAAGCCTTTAACAACATTTTCAATTTCATTCGATGCGGTGATAAACACCACGGGAATGTTCAATGTACTTCTGTGTTGCTTGAGTTCTTTAATCACCTCAAAACCAGTCATGCCATGCATGTTGATATCAAGCAGGATCAAGTCAACCGGAAGCGCCCGGGCAATGTCAATCCCCTCGCGTCCATTGCGAACACTCAGCAGGTCCAGCCCTGTTCCTTTAAATCCATCGCGCACACGATTGTGGATAAATTCACTGTCATCAATGAGCAGAACACGCTGCATGTCAACGAGCCTCCTTCACACTCCGGCCCCCCACACGCTGGCCCCCACACTTCAGACCCCGTTGATGCCAATGCTCTCATCCATGTACGCCTGCTGCTTACAGGTACAAAAGCGAACGACAACACGCGCCAATATGGCAACGGGTGCCAACTGATGGCAACGGCGGGCTACCAATGGCAATTTGAAAAAACGATGAAGGCTTCGCCTAAGACTCGGCGCCGGCCATCGCTCGCTCACATAAATTCACCAGATCGGCCACCGCACGCGTCAAGGACGCCATGTCAGCGTTGGCACCTTCTTTGGCGAGCTTTTCCGCAATCGCAGCAGATTCTGTGATCGGCATAAAACCATAGCCGCCAGCCGATCCCTTTAGCTGGTGCGCCAGCCGAGCCAATTCCTCAGCATCGCTGTTGGCCACCGCATCGGTCAACACCTGAACACGCTGCGGCAGATCAGCCACAAACATATCAACCAGATCTGCCATATCCGGATCGTCTGCAAATTCACTCAATAGCGGGCCCGACGATGTCGTATTGCTATCGGTTGGATCTGATGCCATGGTCCTCTCCCAATCTGTCCGATCGCTGGCCATCCCGCAATACCATGCGACGCAACAACCTGGATATTCCATCAACATCGGCAAACCTTCGCCGATTTCGTCACGGGATATCGTCATCGTCGGCACAACCAACGCTTCACTTTATTGGGCAAAGTCCACCCACATGCAAACACCGCATAATCGTTATAACGGTTACAGACGCTACAACCCCGCATGGCGTTGCGACCAAACTTATCTTGACCCGACACGACACGCTTCAGTTAATCCAGCGCACGATGCAACGCATTAACAGCCTGTTCCGGCGTCGCGGCCACATGGTAATGGTCTCGATAACGAACACTGGCAAACCGGCGTTCGATCAGTTCATCAAAAAAGGCCAACAGCGGATCATAAAAGCCTGCGGTATTCAATAACACAATCGGCTTGTCGTGATATTTCAAATGTCGACCCACAATGATTTCAGCCAACTCTTCCAACGTGCCAAAACCGCCGGCCATGGCGATAAACGCGTCGGCCCGATCTTCCATCAACTGCTTGCGCTGACGCATCGTGTCCACCACCAACAACTCATCGGCCGCCTCATAGGCCAATTCGATGTCCTGCAGTGTTTTGGGAATCACACCCACGACATGGCCATGCGAGCCATGCACCGCTCGGGCAATGCAACCCATCAATCCCACGCTACCGCCGCCATACACCAACCCATGATCGGCTGACGCTAAACGTTGGCCCATCTCCGCGGCCGCTTCAAAAAACACCGGCTCCAGATTGTCACTGGACGAGCAATACACACAGATCGAGGCCATACAATTCGGTTCCTGTTATTTCTCATCGAAAATGCGTGAGAAGCAATTCATTTTACTTTATCATCACAAGCCACAATCACACGCAAGCGAACGGCAGCAAAGCTTGTGATCTTTCCCCCCCCCACCCCCCCACTCTCCCCAGCTCTTCCCGCTGCCCCGCTCCCCCGCCCCCCGCTGCTGCGGCTTTCCCTCTTATGCCGGAACTCTTATCCTTTTAGTTGCTTGTTCGCGCTTGTGCGCGTGTTCGCTTAGTCACTTAGTTTCGGTACGATTGCCGATCCATGCTCTGAGCTCTGAGTCCTGATTTTCCTTATGGCAAGTTCAACCCGAAGACATCGTCGTGTTTCCAATTTACTGCTGTGGCTGCTGTCTATGCCAGCGACGCTGTTGACCTTTGCCGGTTTTGCCGGGTCGTGGTACTGGATGCTTGATCTGGCCAGCCATTTTCGCCTGCAATATGCGGTCGTCCTGGCTGCAATCACCGCAGCGCTGTTTTTAACCAATCGTTGGAAATTGGGCACCGTCTGTGCCATCGCCCTGATCCTGAATCTGGCGGTGATCATCCCGCTGTATTGGCCTCTCAAACAAACACTGCCGATTCGTCAATCCGCCTCCAACGAGACGACCCACGGCATCTATCCCGACACCTCGACCACGCTCACCTTGCTGTTTTTCAATGTGAACTCAGCCAATACCAACTATGACACGGTCGCTCAATATTTGATGGAATCAAATGCGGACATCATCGTGGTCAGTGAAACCAACGATGCCTGGGCCCGCGCACTCAAACGAGGATTGCCCACGTCGGTGGTCGTCGCAGAACAAATTCGCGAAGACAACTTCGGCATGATGATGATCGTGTCGCCGTTCTTGCGGTTGAAACATCGTTGGGAATCAGCCCAGACGTTGGAAATGGTCGCGGGCCTGCAAACACCTGCGATCGAGGCCCAACTGAATTGGCCCGAGCACGCCCCCCCACCCCCCCCCGCATCCCCCACATCCCCCACATCCCCCTCAACTTCTTCAGCTTCTTCAGCTTCTTCAACATCTTCAACTTCTTCGTCCGATGTGCAGGCGTCCACGACGTCCACGACGCCCGCCGCAACGGCGACCTCCCTCACGCCCATTCGTTTGCTGGCGATTCATACGCTGCCGCCGGTGCGACCCAATTACGCCTTTTTACGTGACCAGCAAATGCAGGCTGCCGCGGACTGGATCCATGAAAATGACACGCCTGCCATCATCATTGGCGATTTCAATGCTACGCCCTGGTCCAGTGCGTTTCGAAACATGCTCGAGCGTGGTTCGTTGCAAAATTCACAAGTCGGCTACGGCATCGCAGGCACCTGGCCAGCACACGGCGGCCCGCTGGGCATGATCCCCATCGATCACTGTTTGCACACATCCCACTGGACCGTGCTGGATCGCCGACTCGGGCCCAATCTCGGCTCGGACCATCGCCCATTATTCATCCAATTGGCTTTACGCCCCACAGAATAGCCACTCATCGTCCGATAGAACGACTGGGGGCTGACTTCGAATTCCGTCAACGGTTGAGGATATAATTGCGTCATGAGTGAAAATGCCAAACGTGTGACCATGCGAACCCTGCGTCAACGAGCGCATCGAGGCGAGCCGATTCCGATGCTGACCTGTTACGACGCGAGTTCTGCGCGCTGGCTATCACGGGGCGGGATCGATACCTTTCTGGTCGGCGATACTGCCGCACAAATGATATTGGGTCATGACACCACGTTGCCGGTGGAAATGCCATTCATGCTGCAAATCACCGCTGCCGTCCGACGCGGTGCGCCCAACGCGTTCATCATGGCTGACATGCCGTTCGGCAGTTTTCATGGCTCACCCGATGACGCGATGAACCATGCGGCCTCGTTCCTAAAAGTCGGCGGTGCCGATTGCGTCAAAATGGAATGCGATGCGAGCTATGCCCCCTTGGTCGAGCGCATGAGCGCTGCGGGCATTCCAGTGGTGGCACATCTGGGCGCTCGGCCCCAGATGGTTTTCGCTGAGGGTGGCTATCGTCGTTTAGGCAAAACAAAAATCGAAGCCAACCAACTGGTGGACACTGCGGAACTGATGATCCAACGTGGCGCGGCGATGTTGCTGTTGGAAGCCGTGACCGACGAGGTAAGCCAGCGCGTGGTCGCGATCGCCAATGATCCCCCAAATGCCACACACGGACACGCCGGTGGAAGTGTGAGCGGAAATACGGGGGGAAATACAGGGGGAATTGTGGGGGGGGTGGGGGGGAACGTGGGGGGGGGGGTTCCGGTGATTGGGTGTGGATCGGGTTCAGCGTGTCATGGGCAGGTGCTGGTGTTGCATGACGTGATGGGGCTGAGCGATTGGCAACCGCCGTTCGCACAGTCGCTGGGAAATCTAGGCCAGCAGATGCAAGAGTTAGCCAGTCAGTGGGCTGACCAGGTCCGCGACGCAGCCGCAGCCAAGTCGCTGTAAAAAATTCCGCCAGATCGGACACGAAGCACGAACCAATCCGACCGACCGATCGTAGATATTGAATGGATGCAGGCAGGCATAATGCGTGCCGCGTTTTGATAGTTGAATGTTTTACCTGATGGAGAACACACGATGAACCGAATTCGTTGGTACGGCCCGACGTTAGCATTATTGGTCACTGCCCTTTTGGTGATGGTCACCGGCCCGGGATTGGTCCGGCAGATCGCCCACGCACACCAGGCGGAATCGATCCAGTTGGTCAAGGATGAACTGGCCCAGGCTCCGTCGTTGGCGATGATGAATGAATCATTTCGCCGCGTGGCAGAGGTGGTCAGCCCCAGCGTGGTGCGCATCGACACCTTCACCAAGCGCGATCAGCGCATGTCTCGATTCCGCGGCGGGCGAGACATGTTGCGTGAATGGTTTGAGCGCGGCGATCTGGGACAATTGATGCCGTTCATGACGCCCGATGATGATGGCCAATCACCGCAGAAATCGGACGAAGACAATTTTTCGGAATACGATCAACCGACGCCCAACGGCAACGGATCAGGCTGGGTGTTTGATGAGCAAGGCCACATCGTCACCAACGCCCACGTGGTCGCCAACACGGACAAAATTCAGGTTCGTTTCACTGACGGCACCGTCCGCCAGGCCACCGTGGTCGGCACGGATCCCAAATCGGATATCGCGGTGATCAAGGTCGAAGCAGGCAGTTTGATCCCGGCCAGCATCGCGACCGATCCAGTGCATCAGGGTGAAATCGTATTCGCCTTCGGTGCCCCGTTTCGTTTTGAAAATTCAATGAGCCAGGGCATTGTGTCGGCCACCAATCGCAGCCGTGTCGGCATTCTGGCGGGCCGTGCGGGCTATGAAAATTTCATCCAGACCGATGCGGCAATTAACCCCGGCAATTCGGGCGGACCCTTGACCAACATTCGCGGTCAGGTCGTCGGCATGAATACAGCCATCGCCACGCGATCGAGCGGTCCAGGCACCGCGACATTTTCCGGGTTGGGTTTTGCCATTCCCGCCGACCAGATTGTGCGCGTGGTCGAAGACCTTTTGGACGACGGCAACGTGGCCTATGGTTTCATTGGAATCGGCATGCCCGCCAATGACCTGACGCCTGAAATGGCTGCGACGTTTGGTTATGACGGCAAAGGTGTTTTGATCGAAAATGTCATCGCTGGATTCCCCGGCGAAAAAGCGGGCTTACGACGTGGCGACATCGTCACCCAAGTCAACGACATTCCCGTCAGTACCAACGACCAGTTCCGTAATCTGGTTTCTTCGTTCGCACCCGGCACGCAAATCACCTTGAAAGTTTTCCGTGACGGCAAATACAAAGAATTGCCCACGACATTGGCCGATGCCTCTGATCACACCTTGGTCGGTCGTGCCCCCAATTCACCCGCCGAATCGAAAAACAGCGACACCCTGTTGAAGCTGGGTATCGAATCCGCAGTGACCATGAGCGAGACGTTGGCCAAACGCTTCGGCATCGAGTTCGTACCCGGAGCATTGGTCACCGGCGTGCGACCCGGTTCCATCGCTGCCGCGTCCGCTGGCCTTGAACCAGGCTCCATCATCACGGATGTTCACGGCACAGCGATCACCACTGTCGGCGAATTAACCGCCGCACTCGATCAGGCAGACTTAGGCACCGGCGTGCGTATGAGTGTTCATGAATACGACAAACGCACTCGCGAATCACGTGATCGCTATGTGTTCATGCAATTGCCCGAATCGGCGCAATAGCGCAATAGACCGCAGGCCAACGCACAATGTCGGCATGCACCGGTCGGCATGCACCGATGGCTATCTTCTCAATGAAATGTCTGCGAGTCGTCTGCCGCCTGCGGTCACTCATTGGCACATAGCCCTGCCGTTCACGGTTCAAAACCTGTTGCCACATCTTTTACCACACCTGTTACCACACCTGTTACCACACCTTGCCAAGCCCATCGTCACTGCGACGGTGGGCTTTTTTTCGCTTTTCACGGCAATAAACCGCCTGTAACAAACGTTCATCTCTTGCGTACTATAAAATAGCGAGCATAAGGAGGAACCCGTGCCCCCCACCACGCCCCCCCAAACGCCCCCCCACACGCCCACATCTCCCACCCAACCTTCTTTCGCGTCATCGACCGATTCGCCTCAGCAGGTTTCTGCTTCAACACGCTCAACCTCACGCAGAATGTCAACTCAAGCGACTCCAACCATCAGCACTTCGCTGGCTTCTATCCCCAAATCAGATTTCGGTTACACCCAGGCTCAGCATCTGCTCGGCCGAGCTGGCTTGGGCGGCACGCCTCAACAAATTTTGGCCCTGCAACAAATGGGACTCGACGATGCGGTCGATCATCTGGTCGAATACGAATCGATCCCCACGAACGATGCATTATCAAACCCTTCAGTCAATCCCGACATCCTGCGCCCGCCTACCGATGAGGAGCGTCGCGCCGCTCGCCGTAATCGCAACCAACCGATCAGTCAGGCGGAGCGTGATCGCTTGCGTGCCATCCGCCTGCAACAGCTCGCCAACGACCGCACACAGATGGGCGATCTGGAACGATGGTGGCTCAGCCAGTTCATCATGACGCCGCGCCCGCTTGAGGAAAAGCTGGTCCTGTTATGGCATTCGCATTTTGCATCCAACCATCGCACAGTGCGTGACAGCTATCTGATGATCAAACAGAACGTGCTGTTCCGCAATCAAGCGAAAAATTTTCCCGCTCTCGCACGCGGCATCGTGCATGACCCTGCCATGCTCAAGTTCCTCAACAACGATCGCAACAACAAACGCCAACCGAACGAAAACCTGGCCCGCGAAATCATGGAACTGTTCACCCTCGGCGAAGGGAACTATCGCGAAAACGACATCAAACAGGGAGCCCGAGCGCTCACCGGCTACAGCGTGCAGGACAATGAATTTCGTTTCTATGCCAACCAGCACGACAGCGGCGAAAAAACCATCCTGGGCCAACGCGGACAATTTGACGGCGATGATTTCGTCAACATTCTGTTGCAACAAAAACAAACCGCGCGATTTATCGCGTACAAAATCTATCGCCATTTCGTTGCCGACGTCAGTGATTTTACCGAGGACATGCCACCGTACACTCAATCCGTGATTGCACAATTGGCCAAACTGGTCGTGCGTCACAAGGGTGATCTGAATCCCATTCTGAAAACCCTGTTTAAATCCCGACACTTTTACGACACCAACATCGTCGGCAATAAAATCAAAACGCCGATCGAATTGGTCGTAGGCACCACGCGCAGTTTAGGATCACCGCCGCGCGATATTGATGTGTTGGCTTCGGCGATCGAACAGATGGGCCAAAAACTTTTCGATCCGCCATCGGTCGCAGGCTGGACGGTTGGACGCGGTTGGATCAATGCTTCCACGTTGTACACCCGGCAAAATCTCGCGGTCTATCAGATCACCGGAAAGATGCCCTATCAGGATCAATGGAATCGCAGCGAATTGGGCTACGACCCGATGGATCTGATCGCAACGCTCCCCAATCGTGACAATCCTTCGCCGGAAATGGTCGTCGATCATTTAATGGCCGCCCTGTTGGCAGGCGAACAGATCCGACGAGCGCGACGCGCCCAACTTCTGGAATTCATGCACAGTCGAACCGGCCCGGTCAATGCCGATCGCATTGTCGCGTTGTTATTGTTGATCACAGCGTTGCCTGAATATCAATTGTGCTGACCGACATGACATGGGTCGCCGTGAATATCGTGAATATCGTAAATATCGTAAATATCGTAAATATCGTAAATATCGTAAATATCGTAAATATCGTAAATATCATGGATAACTAAATTCGCCGTCTGTTTCACGTTTTGATTTCGCGTCTCGTCCATCATGCCTCTCGCTTCATGCTTCATGCCCCATGCCCCATGCCCCACCACGCCCCACGCCGTCGCAGGAAAACACATCATGGCCAAATCCAACAAACATCAATCCGCCAAGCAAGGCCACCTTCATGATCACGATCACGACCATTGCGAACATCATGAGCACCCCAGCACCCATCACTCCGGGCGAGCCACCATCCATCCCCTGACCCGCCGAGAATTTTTACACAACGGCCTGGTCATGGCATCGACCGCCGCGATCGTGCCCGCTTTCTTGCAACGTTCAGCCTTCGCCGCAGCCGCGCAACAACCCGATCAACCCGTCGGCGCCAAGCCCGGCGTCGATGAGGATCGCGTGCTCGTTATCGTCGAACTCGGCGGCGGCAACGATGGACTCAACACCGTCATTCCCTACGGCGATGACAACTACTACCGTGCTCGGCCAGGCATTGCGATACCTGCGGCTCAAGCCCTGCGCATTGACGGGTCGTCCCGCAATGGACTGGGCCTGCATCCCAACATGACCGACATGCAATCGTTGGCCAACGACGGACGCATGGGCGTCGTGCTCGGCGCGGGATATCCCAATCCCAATCGCTCGCATTTTGTGTCCATGGATATCTGGCACACCGCTGATCCCAGCGGCGGGCGCGGCCTCGGTTGGGTCGGCCAATCGCTCGATCAAAAAATCCAAGCCTATCCCAATGCCGATCATTCCACCGCTTGCATCGCCATCGGCAACAGCGTGCCCCTTGCCACGCAAGGCAAAAACGCCAAGGCACTGACATTCCAAAACGAACGGCTGTTCCAATGGGTCGGCGGCGAATTGCATCCCGAACTGGGGCGGCAATACCAGAAACTCAATCGCACCGGCAACCACATCGCCAGCACCGCGGGCGGCAATCTCGATCCGGTCAGTAGCGAAGCATCGTTCCTGATGCGCACCTCGCTCGATGCACAGGTCGCCTCCGATCGCATTCGCAGTGCTGTGGCCGCTGGCACCTTGACCAGTTTCCCCGGCGGCGATCTGGCCAACCAATTGCGATTGGTCAGCGCTATGATTCGCGCTAACATGCCCACCCGCGTCTACTACACACGCCTCGGCGGTTTCGACACGCACGCCAATCAACCCAACGGCCATGGCCAACGCCTGCAACAATTTTCCCAGGCCATGGGTGCGTTCTACCGCGAACTCGATGAGCTGGGCGCCTCCGATCGCGTGTTAACCGTAGCGTTTTCCGAATTCGGCCGACGCGTCGCACAAAACGCTTCCAACGGCACCGACCACGGCACCGCAGGTCCTATGTTTTTGTTCGGCCCCATGGCTCGACCCGGTTGGCTCGGACAACAACCCAACCTCACCAAACTCGATCAGGGCGATCTCATCCACACCGTCGATTTCCGCAGTATCTACGCCTCCATTCTCACGGACTGGTTAGGCGTCGAACAAGACCGCGTGCTGGGCCAGGCTTTCCAACCCGCCAACGTCCTGAATCTCTAGGACGCATCCAATCCAAGTGTCGCGTTTGCAGGAGTGGCTATTGCTCAGTTCTAGCGCGTTTTGCGTTATTTGTGACCGTATTGCCATCCGGACTGGTCACTTCAGTGACCAGTCCAGCCTGAATATCTTTAGGCCAGAAATTATGCCAAACGCTCTAGCTGGAAAACGGGACGCTGGCGTGTCAACCGCTAAACATGGAGCATGGAGCATGGAGCGGCTACCGTTGAATTGGAATTGCTATAGATCCCGTTTGTTTCCCACAGTTCACTGTGGTTCATCGCTTGCGTAACACCAATCGATCCATCGTGACCGACACGCCCTCGTAATGCTTGTTTTCCAGCGTGATTTCTACATCTTCGATGCGATGCGCTGCGGCGAAACTATGGCGAATCGAACAGTTCCCCCGAATGCGCCGTTCATAGCAAACCATTTCACCACGCCTGCCAATCACGCGCAACATCAAATCGCATTCCGGTTCGGACACGCGTAAATCCACATCCAGATCGTAGCGACCCGCTTCCAATCGAATATACGGCCCCCAGAACAGATGGCCACGCCCCGTGCGTACCATCTGCCCGCTGCGTTCATCGATCGTCGCATCGAAAAGAAACTGATTGTAAAACACGCCGCCAATCAGAATCGGATTGGCATATTTCAACGGCTGACTATTTTCCACCAACATGTCGAGCGTTTGCATATTTTTCTTTCGCGATCGGCCAAAAATCTTTTTGCGCGTGTCCGGTTTTTCCAACGTGATCACGCCCAGCGCATTCGCATGCGGGCCGGGATGATGAAATTCCACATCGCCCAATTCGTTCGGGTCAGCCTGCTTCCATTGTTGCCACGGATTCGGACTGTAGGTTTGAATGGCCACGCGTTGCAACGCCTTGACGTCAACCGATTCACGCGGCACGCCATAGACCGTAAACAATCGCTCCAGATAACCACGCGAAAATTGAATCCACCAGCCCGAGTCCGTCAGCTTCCCGTACGGCACCGTGATCAATGCACAACCCCCCGGTGCTAACAACTCGTAAATCTTGCGGATAGCCTGCAACGGCGCCTCCCGATCACGCCCCCCGCCCCCTCCACTCCCCCCACCCCCCCCGCCCCCCCCACGCCGCTCCACATTTTCCCCCGCATTCCC
>JAUHYI010000128.1 GCA_030426385.1 Phycisphaerae bacterium | reverse complement strand
AGTTGATTCGTCTCCATCCACAGCCTCTGCCAAGCGAGGTGCCAAGCGTGTGAAACCATCCGCCGCGCGGCCGGATCGCACACGTCTGGGCCGATGGGGCATGGTGGGTTTGCTTGCCATAGCAGGCCTGGTCTATGCCGGTTGGCGGACGACGTTTTACGAGATGTGGCTGCGCTGGTTTCCGGGTTGGCTCAAATATCATTGGCCTCTGGGTGAGCGGTTTACCGAAGGCAATTCGTATTACACCCACGGGCCGTTGGTGCCGGTGGTGTGTCTGTTAATCGCCATAGTGATCTATCGACGGGTTGGCATGCCGGTGCAACGATCGCGGTCAGCGTCGATCATCGGTTGGAGCGGTTTGTTTTTATCCGCCGTGTTGCATTGGTTGAGTTTGTATGCGCAGGTGAAATTCGCATCGGGGTTTGCCCTGATTGGCGTGCTGGGTTCGTTGACGTTGATCTGGGGTGGCTGGTTGTTGTTGCGGACGTATTGGTTGCCGATTGCATTTTTGGCATTCATGGTGCCGTTGCCGATGAACTGGATCGCCGATTTGAATTTCCAGTTGAAATTTATTGCCAGTCGCGCAGCGATGTTTTTGACCACAGATGTCTTCGGCGTGCCGGCTGTGTTGGATGGTAGTTTCGTCTATCTAGCTCCGGCACCGGATGGCAGTTCCAAAACGCTGGTGGTTGAGGACGTGTGCAGTGGCTTGCGTAGTCTGATTGCGTTGATGTTTTTTGCGACGCTGTTTGCCATGGTGTGCCGCGTGCGTGGGCCTTGGCGATTGGTGATGTTGATCGCCGCTGCGCCGGTGGCGGTCGGTTGCAACATCATTCGCATCACGACGCTCAATGTGGTGGCCCATCATTGGGGAATCGAACACGCCGGGCCTGGCGCACCGGCACATGATCTGTCGGGGTTGATCGTGTTTGCGTTAGCGCTGGTGATGATGTTTGGCATTGAAGCCGTCGTAATTCACACGGGAAAATGGCTCAAACGAAATTGGAGCGACCCACGATTGCTCGGCTTTTTAGCAGACATTCCATTGGGCGATGGCTCGAGCATCATGCGACGATTGCCGGTGACATTGTTGGCCATGGTTTTGATTTCCGGGACGAGTATCTATCTGGTCTCGCGCCCGATCACACGCAACATGACCGGGTTTTCCAGCGAAGCATTGCCGGAAACGTTGGTGTTAAAAGATACGGCGTATAGCAGCTATGACATTGAACTCGAAGATCGCATCAGTGCGATTTTGCAAACGGATGACATTCTGTATCGACGCTACATTGATGAATTCAAACGCTCGTCTGTGGATACGTTGATCGTGTTCAGTGCGAATGTGCGCAATGGCGTGCATCCGCCGCAGGTGTGTTTGCAAGGCGGTGGACAGTTCATCACCGAACGCGGCGAAATGGTGGTGCCCGTGGAAGGCATCGACGGCTCGACCGAACTGCGATTCATGGAATTGATCACGCAATATGGCAAGGACCGAACGTGCCACCTGTTCATCTACAAATATGGCGATCGATATACGCCCTCGTTTTTGGAACAACAGCTACGTGTGTTTGTCAGTGGATTGTTCACTGGCGATAGCACCGGAGCATTGATTCGATTTTCGACGCCGGTCGAAGGTGTGGAAGATGATCAAGCCATCGATGAAGCGCGTGAACGCATTGGTAATGCGGTGCGGCAGTTGATGCCTGCGATTCATCAAGGCTTACCGTGAGTGAGTAGGCCCGCGGGATGACCGTGTGGTAAAGGTGACAGAGCGATAGGGTGTGCCGGGTAAAATTTAATTTCAGCAAATTCTCAACCGTGAAATCGGAGTTAATCGTGATGAGCGATCGTAAAGTTTGGCGTGATGGTTTGGAAAGCATGGCCAGTTGGGCTGTGGTGGTGGTGCTAAGCATGGGGTTGGTCTCGTGCAGTGACGACCCGGAAATGCAGCGGCAGCAGGCCCAGATTGCCCTGGACAATGGGAAGCCGGATTTGGCGTTACGTTTGGCCAACAAAGTGCTGGCACACGATGAGAATGATGCGGTATCCCAGGGCGTGCGTGCGTCGGCGCTGATTCGTTTGAATCGGTTCGACAAAGCGGAAGCCGCGTTGGCATGGTTGGATGAACACAATGCGGACACGGAGCTATTGGAAAAGATCCAACGGGAATGGTTTTTAGGTCGACTGCAACAGTTATTGGCGCAGCCGGATTTTGCCAGCAGCAATGAACGCCAGGCCCAGTTTGATAAAGCCTTGGAAGCCGGGCACGAGATGAGTCAGGACGCGCCGATGATCATCGCGCGATTGTACGAATTGGATGCGGCCCGTTTGCAGCAGGTGATGAGTCATCGCGAAAAAACCAGCTCACATATTCAGGCAATAGGCGGCAGCGATGCGATGAAGGCATTGCGGGCCGAGCGTGATGCGCGATTGCAATATGCACGCGACAGTATTAACGAAGCGCTCAAGACTGAGCCGAACAATCTCGATGCACTGGCCAAGGAAGCGAGTTATGCAGGCCGAGCCGGCGAGTGGCCGCGATTGTGGGAAGTGGCCAATCAGGTCGGCGAGTTGGATGAAATTCCTGCGAGTGTGGTGGCCGGCATGATCGTGCGACTGACGCAGATTCCCAGCCAGGTGGCGCCGTTGTCCGCTCGTGTTGAATTGGCGAAAAAAATTAAGAAGCTCGTCCGTGACGATGAACGCGAAAGCGTGTTGATGGATATGTCTGCCGCACGCATTGCGATCATGAATAACGATAGCGACGCGGCGATCGCACCGTTGGAAGCGGTGATCAAGGCTGAGCCACAGAACATTGATGCCCGATTCATGTTGGCGACGATGTTGTTGTCCAAAGGCGAATTGAAAAAATCTGAGTCGATGCTGTTTCGTTTAATCAGCGAAGCGCCCAATACCGCACGAATTCATGCGTTATATGGCAAGGCATTGATGGAGCAGGGCGATCTGACCCGAGCGTCCAAGGCCTTGGAAAAAGCTGTGTCGTTGGATAAAGATGATGCGGTCGCGCGAGCGACGTTGACGCGATTGATGGTCTTGCGTGGCGAACTGACCCAGGCCCATGCCCAGGCAGAACAGACCTACGCCAACAATCCGACCGATGCCCGTGCGGTGCGTGGGATGATTGAACTGGCACAGCAACAGGGCCGACGTGATGAGGTCGAGCGTGTGCTGTCGGACTTGGAAACGAGCATGTCCATCGAGGCAATGTCCGAAGCGCATCTGGTGTTGATGATTGAAGGGTATCGATATTTACGGCGTGGGCCACAAGTGTTTCAGTATGCCACGGTGTTGGCTGAGCGTCGTCCCGAAGCCAGCGAAGCGCAGATTATCCTCGCGGATGCTTTGCTCGAAGGTGGCGACGAAGAAACCGCCCGGCGGATACTCGAGGAAGTGAAGAAAAAAGATGCGTCGCTGCCAAGCGTGAATCGTTTGATGGGGCAATTGCATCTGGGGCGTTACGCGTTTTTAGAAGCAGCGCGGGTATTGAAGCTCGTGATCGAGGCCGACCCGAATGATATTGATGCGCGATTGGATATGGTCTCCGCATTGGCAGGCGCCGGGCAGTTTGATCAGGCGCTGGACGAATTGGATAACGGTTTAGAACGTCAGCCCGATTCGCAAGCGGCGCACCGATTGGCGTGTCGCATTTATCAGATGCTCGGCCGACGCGATAAGGTTAATGAGCACCTGAGTCATTTAAAACTGGATCAACTGGATCCGATTCGTGACGCATCGATGTTGGCACAAGCCAAATTGAATGAAGGCGATTCGGATGAAGCGCTGCGCATTTGTGGGAGTGCGGTGGCATCAGGTCAAAACGATCCTGTGTTGCGCATGATGATGTCGCGGATTTATCAGGAACGCGGCCAGGCGAGTGATGCCGAAGCACAGTTGATTGCATTGGTGCGCCAATCGCCTAACAATCCGCAGTCGTATTCCATTTTGACCAATTATTATCAGCAGTTCGATGCGGCGCGTGGTGTGGCGGAGTTGGATCGACTGGTGGCGTTAAACGTGCCTTTTGTGCGCTTGTCGCAGGCGGCGCTGTTGCAGTCGATGAATAAAAATGCGGAAGGTATCGCATTGCTGGAGCCGGTGTTGACCTCATTGGTCAAGGCACGACACGTGATGGTGTTGGCCGTGGCTGAAACATTGTCAGACTTGTATGTTCGAGAAAAACAGTTGGCGCTTGCCGCGCGGGTTTACACCCGTCTGATTGATGCCGGAATTACGCCGTTAGGGGCGAAGTTGAGCGTGGTCGAATTGAAAATTGAACAGGGCGATCTGACCTCGGCAGGAACCACACTCGACGAATTGACCGGGGAATTGCCTGTTGATGATGAAGTATTGTTTCGGCGGGCGGCGGGATTGTATGCACGATTGGGAAGTGTGACGCGCGCGATGCCGTTGATCATGCGTTGGCGTGAAGCGCATCCCGAAGATGGTGCGTCGTATGCATGGGAAGCTGCGGTGGCAGCCAGCGCAGGTGAAGCAGCAGTGGCGTCGTCGGCGTTTGCCAAAGCGATAGAACTCTCGCCAGGCAATCTGGCCTTGCGTCAATACTGGGCTGAGACCTTGATCGATGAACGCGATTATGCCAACGCCGAAGCGGTGTTGAGTGAAATGGCAGAACTGGGTGGCGAAGCAGCGCTGTTAGCATTAACCAGTAAGGCGCGGCTGTATCTGTCCGTCGGGTTGGATCGTGAAGCAGCACGGACAGTGGATATGTTGGATGGGAAAGGCAGCAAGTTTGATAGCCAATTGACGCTGGGAATTGGGCGTGCGTATTACACGTTGGAACGATACGACGATGCACGCACGCAACTGTTGGAGATTGGCGAATCATTGCCGGAGTACGGCCCGGCGCAGGTTTTGTTGAGTCGCATTGATGTGATTCAAGGTGACGACGAATCGGCACGGGAGCGAATCATCGCGCTGGCGAAAAGCCCAAGTGGTCGTATGACGGCGGAACGTGAAATTAACCAATTGCGTTTTAATGATTCGGGCGAGAAGCGATTGTTGATGTTGATCGATGGAGCAGTGGATTTAACCACGTTGCCCGCAGCGATCCGTGGACGTTGGGCGGCGAGGCGTGCGCGGCTGTCGGCTGATCGTGGGCAATGGCTCGAAGCATTGAACGCTTCGGCGTTATGGACGGCGGCGATGCCCAACGATATCGAACCATGGGCAGTACGATTGGCATTGCTGGTGCAATTGGATCGACGTGATGAGGTGATTCGAGAATTGTCGCGTCAGGTGTCATGGTCACAAACACCATTTGGACAATTGGCTGCGGTGGCCGTGGGTGGCCAGGTGGGCGGAGATGGTAAGCCGACGTACGCGTTGGCGGCATTTCTGGATAGCATGGCCAGCGACGATCGGGATGGTGCCGCGCAAGCGACGGAAATGCTTGGGGCATCGGTGATGATTTTTCAAAGCGATTTGCGTGCGATGGTTGCTGAGTTGCCGCGTCAGGCATTGGTTGAAAAAGATCGATCGCGGCGATTGGCTGCGGCGCTGCTATCCATGCAAGCGGGGCTGTCACGCATGGCCTTGGAACAGGCGCAAGCGGTGGTCAGCGAAATGCCCACCGCCACATTGGGATATGCGATTATGATGCAATCCAAAACCGCAATGGATGAGTCGATTGATGGTGTGATTGCAGCGTTGAAAAAGCATGCGCGCGATAGCGTGTTGTTGCCGTATGTGGAGCATCGATTGGCCCGTGACGAAGACCGGATCGGCCAAGCAGCACAATTTATGGAACAGGTTCTCGAACGTGAGCCGAATAATGTGCATGTGCAATATGCGATGACGGAATTGTGGCATCTTTCGGGTGATGTAGATCGCGCGCTTGCGGGCTTGGAACCGTTGTCGCAAAAAGCGGGGCCGTACCAGTTCGCCAGTGCGAATGACTTTGCCTATCTGTTGGCAGAAAATCGTAGCGACCGTTTAGACGAAGCGAAGAAGATGGCTGAACAGGCGCATGCTTCGAATCCTGAGGCGGCAGCGCTGTTGGATACGTTGGGTTGGATTGAGCATTTGCAAGGCGATCATGAGCAATCGTTGCGACGCTTGAATCAAGCGGTGGTGGCGCTGCGTGATGTGCCTCAGGTGCATTACCACTTGGCGCAGGTGTATCGATCGCTGGGCAATGACCGATGGATGCAATATCACCTGGAAGCTGCAGCGGATGGCCCGGAGAACTTGCCGGAATCGCGCCGAGCCCGGGCGCTGTTGGCGAATGTTTCGAACTAGAAAAAGTTTCGAACCAGGAATAGGTAAGCCAAGAAAAGGCAAACTAGGAATAGGCAAACCAGGAACCGGCCAATCATACGCATCCCACATGGAACGCGCGCGTTAGCCGCCGCCTTCACGGCGGCGCGAATCGACGGACAAACCTAGGCCATCGCGCCGCCATGAAAGCGGCGGCTAACGATAAACCGTTCGCGTGCTTTTGTGGCATTGGTATTAGGCACAGTTTGGCCGTGGGGTGGCAACAACAGGTAACGCGGTAGGGCTGGGGTTGGTGCGCGATCGGTCCGTCGTGGGGGGTGGGTGGGTGGTGGTGGAGAGCGTGTGTGAGTGGGGGGCCGCGTCGGCGGGTCGGGTGTGCTAGGATAGGTGGTCGCTAGGCGGCGAATGGGGGTGATGGGGGGATGGAGAGTGATGGGGGGTGGGGGGGTGACGTGATCCAACTGAATAAGATGTGAAAGGACCCAAGGCCCGATGGCTGGTGATATCCCTCAAGTGATGAAAACGGAAACGACGGCAAGTGCGGCTGGCGCGATTGACCCGCTGACGCAGGATGTGCAGTTTTTACAGGATGAACTGGGGAGGATCATTCGTCGACATGGAGATCAACAGTTAGACGAGCTGGTGCAGGAAGTGCGTGCGCTGGCGATCCGTCGGCGCGAGTCGGGGGATCTGTCGGATCGCATGCTGCATGAAAAAATTGCGTCGCTGAGTCCGACGTGGTTGGGGGAATTGATCTGGGCGTTGTCGGGAGCGTTCGACCTGACGAACCTGGCGGAGGATCGACATCGGATCCGCGTGTTGCGTGAACGGGAAATGCAATCGCATCCCAAGCCGCGTGCGGAATCCATCGGTGCGGCGATCGAGCAGTTGGCAAGTCAGGGAATGACCGCGGAACAGACGCAGGCGTTGCTCGATACGTTGTGCATTGAATTAGTTTTTACAGCACATCCGACGGAAGCGAAACGTAAAACGGTGCGCGATGCACTGCGTCGATTGCGACAGGATTTGACGGAACTGGATCGTGATCAATTGCTGCCGCGCGAACGAGCGTCGGTGTTGGAACGAATCCGCACGGACCTGGCGTGTTTGTGGGATACCGATATGATTCGGCCGCGCAAGCCGACGGTGTTAGAAGAAGTGCGCCGGGCATTGTATGTCGTTGAATCGTTGTGGCAGGTGATGCCATGGACGCGTCGTGCATTGCGATACGCGCTGCGAAAATCGTATCCCAATTTTCTATTTCGTGAGCCTACGTTTTTGACGTTTGGTTCATGGATCGGCGGGGATCGCGATGGGAATCCGTTTGTCACGGCCGATGTGACACGGCAGACGTTGTTGCTGTTACGACGAACCGCGTTGGAAAAACATCAGGGACAAGTCGATGAAATGATTCGGAAGTTGAGCATCTCGCATCGACGGCATCCGGTGTTGCCGGCGCTGAGCGAAGCAGTGGCGTCAGCATGTGAACGATGGCCGGCGGTCGGGCCGATGGTGGCGTCACGCAGTCCGTTTGAAACCTATCGACAATTCATGAGTGTGGTGCGTTATCGATTGGAACAGACGTTGGCGGTCGATCCGTTTGGGGCGATCCCCGATGCGGCGTATTCGGCATCGGGTGAATTGATTCACGATCTGGAATTGGTGGCCGCGAGTTTGCGATCGAATGCCCATGATGAATTGGCTGACGGTTTGATTCAGGATTGGATCGACCGGACGTATGCGTTCGGGTTTCATCTGGCGCGTTTGGATATTCGTGAAAATTCACGGATGCTGCACCAGGCCATCGAAGAACTGGCAGGGCATGTGGGGATGACCAGCGACTATCGAGGCATGAATGAGTCGGAAAAACAAGCGTTTTTGTCATCGGCGATCAGTGCGAAAATGGTGGCGAGGCTGGATGAGGGGCTGTTGACCAACACGACACGGCGGACGTTGCAATTGTTTGAGTTGCTCCATCGCGTGCGGCAAACATTGGGGTCTGAGCCGTTGGGTGGGTTGGTGGTAAGTATGACGCATCAGCCGAGCGATGTGTTGACGATGTTGTGGCTGGTGCGATTTTCGGCAGCAACGATGGGCGCGAATGCGGATGATTTAGCCTTGCCGATTGTGCCGTTGTTTGAAACGGTGGCGGACCTGCAACATGCGGATACGATTTTAGATGGTTTGTTTTCGTGCGAAGCGTATCGGGAATCGCTGGCACGCAGTGGTGGTTTGCAAATGTGCATGGTGGGGTATTCGGATGGCACAAAAGACGGGGGCTACCTGGCGGCGAATTGGAATCTATACAGCGCGCAATCACGGTTGGCGTCGTCGACGCAGCGGCATGGCGTGGAGCTGATGGTGTTTCATGGTCGGGGTGGATCGCTGGGACGCGGCGGTGGGCCAGCCGCGCGAGGCATCATGTCGTTGCCGCCGGTTTCAGTCAACGGTAAGGTGCGCATGACCGAACAGGGCGAAGTGTTGGCCGAGCGATACGATGATCCGCAGATCGCGTACCGGCATTTTGAACAAGTGACGTGGGCAACGATTTTGGTGAGCAGTGAGCAGGCGGTGGGAGCGGACGAAGGGCGTGCCGAAGCGGCAACCAAGCGCGTCGATCAAGCGGACGGAATTGTGAGGGGGTGGGGGAGTTTGATGGATGACATTGCGGAGCGGGCGCGGAAAGCGTACCGGGCGTTGATCGAGCACCCGTCGTTTGTGGCGTATTTCGAACAGGCGACGCCGATCGACGCGATTGAAACGTTGAACATTGGTTCACGGCCAAGTCGACGGCATGGCGAGCGATCGCTGGAAGATTTGCGGGCGATTCCCTACACGTTTGCGTGGACGCAGAGCCGGCATATGATCACCGCGTTTTATGGATTGGGCGCGGCGATGTGCGATTTGCCGGACGAATCGTGGGCGATGATGGAACAGATGTATCGCGATTGGCCGTTCTTCCGAGGTGTGATTGATAATGCGGAATTGGCGTTGGTGAAATCAGACATGTCGATTGCCGGTGAGTACGCGACGTTGGTGAAGGATGAAAAAATTGGCGCGGAAATATTCAGCATGATCGCCGAAGAATACGCGCAGTCACGTGATGCGGTGTTGCGGATTACCGGACGCGATGAATTGTTGGCCCATACGAAATGGCTCAAGCAATCGTTGCGAGCGCGGAACCCGTATGTGGATCCGCTTAACCTGATACAGATCGAATTGATTCGACGATCGCGACGGGTGCAAGAGTCTGCCGACACTGAAGAAAACAAAACCGAACAACTCACGGAATTGGGCGAGCTGTTGCGTCTGTCAATTCAGGGCATCGCAGCAGGAATGCGGACGACGGGGTAGGTTTGTTTTAATATCAATCCCACAAAACACGCGCGTGATTTAATAGTTAGCCGCCGCCTTTATGGCGGCGCGATGGCCTTGTGTTTATCCCGCGGTTCGCGCCGCCATAAAGGCGGCGGCTAACGCGCGAGTTCTAAGTGGGATGCGGGTTATACAAATAGCGACACATGATCATGCGTTACAACCATGCTAGCCCCCGGTGCATACCGGGGGTTTGTTGCGCCGGGGAAATGTGGCGGGTGGGGGGGGTGGGGTCAGCGAGGTAGGGTGGGTTAAGCTCGCACCGCGAGCGAACCCACCACGAATGGCCATGAATGACGTTGAGGGTAAAACTGTGTTGGTGGGTTCGCTGCGCTTAACCCACCCTACCTAACGGCAATACCGCTCGTGGTCTTACTTTTATAAAAACATGATTGAGATTGAAACGCGTAAAATACAAATAGCGACACATGATCATGCGTTACAACCATGCTAGCCCCCGGTGCATACCGGGGGTTTGTTGCGCCGGGGAAATGTGGCGGGTGGGGGGTGGGGTGGGGTGGGATCAGAGATCCGCGGACATGCGGGAGTCGTCTTCGGCCCGGGTGGTGGGCAGGTGCAGTCCGCATTCCTGTTTGAGGCCGCCAAAGCGTGTGGCACGTTCGTCGGTGTCGTTGGCAGTGATGGGTCGGCTTGAATGTGTATCGCCGACGGAGAGATAGTTTTGTTCGCGCAGTGGGTGGTAAGGCAGGTCGTGGGCTTTGAGGTATTGGTGGACGTCGCGTTCGGACCAATCGAGGATGGGGTGAATTTTGTGGATGTCGCCCTGTTGTTCGACGATGCGAAGACTGGCGCGGTGGTCGGTTTGCCGAGCGCGTAAGCCTGCGAACCATGCGGTGGCGCCGAGTTCTTTGATGGCACGCTGCATGGGTTCGGTTTTGGTGATGCGATGGTATTCGTCAATACCGTCGGCGGTTTCCCACAATCGGCCGCGCGTGGATTCGAGTCGTGCGGGTGTGATGGTGGGCGAATAGATTTTGAGATTGAGCGAAAGGCGATCGGTAAGCTGTTCCATGAACTGGTAGGTTTCGGGGAACAGGTAACCTGTGTCGAGCACGACGACAGGGATGTCAGGCTTAATGCGGCTGACGAGGTGAAGCATGACCGCGGCCTGGATGCCGAAGCTGGAGGTAAGGATGAGGCCGTCGCCGAATGTATTGACCGCCCATCGGACTGTGGCGGTAGCATCCTGAGTGGCGAGTTGTTTGTTGATCGCGTCGAGATCAAGGTCGAGTTGTGGGCGATTTTTTAACACGGTGGGCTTCACAGATGAACTCGGGTGGCGGGTGGGTGACGGACAAATGGGGTTCGAGTGTGGGCGGGTGTGTGTGGGGCGGTTGTGTGGGGTGGGGGTGCGGAAAGTTTAAGTGGGGTATTGTATGCATTTGTTTTAGGGCTGGCTAGAGTGGACAATAAGAAGATGTTGCAAGACGAGGCCGCTGTACGGGTATTTTTGGGGTTGGGTGCGAACCTGGGGGATCGGCGTGCGCATCTGGTGATGGCTGGAAATCGGCTTGGCAAGGTGCGTGAGACGCGATTATTGGCCATGGGGCCTGTGATTGAGACGGCGCCAGTGGGGCCTGTGGAGCAGGGGGCGTATCTGAATACCGCTGCCAAAATTGAGACAAAGTTGGCGCCGATGGAGCTGTTGGCGGCGTTGCAGGAGATCGAACGGGACGCGGGGCGGACGGAAAAATCACAGCGAACACGGTGGGGCCCCCGGGAATTGGACATCGATATTCTGTTGTATGGCGACCAGGTGATATCGACCGACGAGTTGGTGGTGCCGCATCCGTTGATGCATGAACGATTGTTTGTGCTCGAGCCGTTGGCCACGATCGGCAGTGACGCGGTGCATCCGATATTGGAGATGACCGTGGGGATGTTGCTCAAACATGCGCGCGATGGTGGGCGGTGAGAGTCGAGTAAAAAGTAAAAAGTAAATAGTGGAAAGTGAAAAACGAAAAAAAGATGAAAGG